>NZ_JANPML010000108.1:0-22721 GCF_031422795.1 Sandarakinorhabdus sp. | reverse complement strand
ATTGCCGGACTGCTGTGGGCAGCCATCCGCGTGCAGCCGCCCACTCCGTTGCCCGCCAACGCCCCGGCTGATCAGTTCAGCGCCGGCCGCGCCATGGCCGATGTCCGCGTGCTGGCGCGCGAACCGCATCCTACCGGCACGCCCGCTGCTGCCGCCGTGATCGTGCATCTGGAATCGCGGCTGGCCGCATTGGGTTTTGTGGTGCGCCGGGTTGTCACGCCGCTGCCGGAACGGCCGGCGAAATTGCTGGCCAAGCGCGGCGGCGATCCCAGCCAGCCGGCCATCAGCCTGGTCGCCGTGCGGGCTGGCCGCGCGCCGGGCAAGGACGCCATCGCGCTGATGGCCCATCATGATTCGGTGTGGGCCTCACCGGGCGCGGCGGACGATATTGCCGGCGTTGCGTCCGCGCTGGAGATCGCCCGTGCCATCCCGGCGGCCAGCCAGCAACGCGATCTGGTGCTGTTGTTCACCGATGCCGAAGAATTGGGGCTGGTTGGTGCGCGGGCCATCCTGGCGCCGGGCGCGGCGGCCGATCCGATTGCGGAGCAAATCGGTGTGCTGATCAACCTCGAAGCGCGCGGCGGTGGCGGCCGGGCCATGATGTTCCAGACCGGCAAGGGCAATGCCGAACTGGTGCGACTGCTGGCCCGCTCCACCCCAATGGTTGATGCCAGCAGCCTGGCGGTCACGGTTTATGAAAGCCTGCCCAACGACACGGATTTCACCCCCGGCCTGGAGCGCGGCATGGCCGGGCTGAACTTTGCCTTCATCGGTGAGGCCTGGGGCTATCACAGCCCGATGATGACACCGGATCGGCTGGATCAGGGCGGCCTGCAGCATCTGGGCGAAAGCGGGCTGGGAATCACGCGGGCCTTGCTGACCGCCGATGCGCTGCCCGTCCGCGACAGCAACGCCGTGTTTGCCAATGCGCCGCTGCTGGGCCTGCTGGTCTATCTGCCGCCCATGGGCTGGGCGCTGCTGGGGCTGGCGACAGCCATGGTGGTGATCGCCGCGTGGCGCCGCCGGGCAGATTGGACGGTGTCGGGCCAGATGCTGTCGATCGGGCAGGCCGTGCTGGTGCTGATCCTGTCGGGCGTGCTGATGTGGGGGCTCAACCTGCTGTCGGGCAGCGTGGGCGCTGAATATTATGACCGGCTGGCGGCCCTGCCGCGGCTGGAGGCGGTGGCCGGTCTGGCGGCACTGGCGGTGCTGCTGGTCACGGCCTCGGCGCCGGCGGGCAAGCTGTGGGAACGCTGGCTCGGCTGGGTGCTGCTCTGCCTACTCGGCACGCTGGCCTTGCAGGTCTGGCTGCCGGGCGCGACGCCGATCCTGCTGTGGCCAACATTGCTTGCAGCCGCCGGGATGCTCATTGCCAGCGGTTCGGCACGGCCGGGCATGTTGCAATTGGGTCTGGCGGTCGTGCTGGCCGTGCCCGGCATCGTTTTTGTGGCCGAACTGGCGCATTTCCTGATGCTGGGGGTGGGCGCCCCAACGCCTTATGCCGCCGCACCGCTGCTGCTGCCGGTGCTGGCTCTGGTGGCGCCGCTGCTGCCCGACGGGCCGGTGCTGGCCGGGCAACGCCGCCCGGCGCAACTGGCCGCTGGCGCAGCGGTGCTGCTGGCTGCCGGGCTGGCGCTGTGGGTCAATCTCGATCCGGTGGCGCCTTCGGTGCCGCCGTATGCCGGCACCGAAAAAAGCCAGGGTTAGAGAAACACGCAGACGGTCTGTCCGTCGGGCGGCGGGCAGCGCCCGGAAATGCGGAAGGCGAGCGCATAGTGCACGGTTCCCGGCACTTTCTTGCCGGCTTCGTCACGTGCCGGCAGGAACCGCCAGTTGATCTTTGCCAGCGTGCAGGCATCAGCGGCCAGGCCAGACGGCTGATCGGCGCCCTTCGTCACTTTGCAGCCCGTCACCATGCCCTGGGCATCAATGTCCAGATCAAAGGCGATATCGCCTTCCACGCCGGCATCGCGGGCCGCCTCGGGATAGGCGTCGGCATCAAGCACGACCTTTTTCGGCTGTGGCGGAATAGGCGCGCTCTGGGGTGCCGCGCTCAGGTTGGCAGCGATCAGGGCTGGCGTCATCAACAATAGCGCGGCCCGCTTCATGCAAACGCTCCATCCTGTGTGCGGCTGGCCAGCAATTTGTCGATCTTGCGGCCATCCATGTCGATGATCTCGAACTGCCATGGCCCGACGCGAAATTTTTCGCCGGTTTGCGGCAGGTGGCGCAATTGTTCGAGGGCAAGGCCGGCCACCGTTTCATAATCGCGATCATCAGGCAGCGGCACACCCAGAAGATGCGCCAGTTCGTCCACCGGCAGTGCGCCCGATATCAGCCAACTGCCGTCATCACGCTCCACGGCGGGCGGATCATTGTGATCGTCAACATCGCTGCGGAAGGCGCCGGCAATTGCCGCCAGCACGTCAGACGGCGTGACGATGCCTTCGAAATGGCCATATTCATCATGCACCAGCGCCATCGGGATCGCCGCATCGCGCAGCGCATTCAGCGCATCCACCGCGTCCAGCACGTCGGGCAGCACCGGTGCCTGGCGGGCCAGCGCCGCCAAATCGAGCGGGCGGCCTTCGATCAACGCCTGCACCACATCGCGCGCCTGCAGCACGCCGATAATATCGTCCACACCGCCGCGCGCCACCAGGATGCGGCTGTGCGGGGTGGCGGCGAGGCGCGCGCGCACCACATCCTCAGGCGCATCGGCGTCGATCCATTCGATCTCGCCGCGCGGGGTCATCACGCCGCGCACCCGCCGATCGGCCAGGCGCATGATGCCGGATATCATGTCGCTTTCCTCGGCGTCGATCACGCCGGCGGTGGTCGCCTCGGCAACAACGGAGCGCAGTTCTTCCTCGGTCACCGTCTGGTCGCCTTCGCGGCTCTGGCCGAGCAGGCGGAAGATCAGCCGGCTCGAATGGTCCAGCGCCCACACAAACGGCGTGGTTGCTCGTGCAAACAGCACCATGATCGGGGCGACGCGCACGGCAATGGCTTCGGGTGAGCGCAGCGCAAACTGCTTGGGCACCAGTTCGCCAACAATCAGCGAGAGATAGGTGGCGATGACGATGACCACGGCAAAACCGACTTCCTCGGCCAGGTGCGCCGGCAGGCCGAACAGCATGGCCAGCCGATCACCCACGGGCCGCGCCAGTGTTGCGCCGGAATAGGCGCCGTTGATGATGCCAACCAGGGTGATGCCGATCTGCACGCCCGACAGGAAGCGGCCGGAATCCTCCGCCAGCGCCAGCGCCGTTTTCGCACCCAGCGAGCCGCGTTCGGCCAGCCCGCGCAACCGTGGCCGCCGGGCCGACACGATGGCGAGTTCAGACATGGCAAAAAAGCCATTGAGCAGGATCAGGCCGGCGATGATGCAGGCGTCCAGCCAGGGGAAGGGGGCCATTGGCTCCGGGCACATTACGCGGGGCCAGGGTGCCCGCTCCGTCCCTTCATACGGGAAGCAGGGGAGTGCTGCAAAGCCCGTTCATGATGGAACCAGGCGCGGCACGGAGCGTATTGGCTGAAAGGGAGACTGATGTTGAAGAATGCAATCATGATTACCGCGCTTTCCGGCGCACTCGTGCTCGGCGGCTGCGTCACCAATCCGGAAACCGGCGATCGGCGCATCGCCCGCCCGGCGGCGACCGCAGCGGCCGGTGCCGGTGCCGGCGCCCTGCTTGGCGCGCTGCTCGGCGGCCGCAACAACCGCGCCGAAGTGCTGATCGGTGCCGGTGTTGGCGCCATCGCCGGCGGCGCCGTTGGCAGTTACATGGACCGCCAAGCGCGCGAGTTGAAGCAGCGCACCGCTGGCACCGGCATCGAGGTGGAGCAAAAGGGCGACGAAATCGCGATCAAGCTGCCATCGGGCATTGCCTTTGACACCAATCAGGCGACCGTGCGGCCCGATATGCGGCCGGCGCTGGATGAAGTGGCGAAAACCCTGGCGAGCTACCAATCGACCTTCATCGATGTGACAGGCCACACCGATTCCACCGGCGGCGATGCCATCAACCAGCCGCTTTCGGAACGGCGCGCAGCGGCCGTTGCCGATTATCTGCAATATCAGGGTGTGCAGCGCGCCCGCATGGCCACCAAGGGCTATGGCGCGCAATTCCCGGTGGCCAGCAACACCAGCGAAGACGGACGGTCGAGGAACCGCCGCGTCGAAATCCGCCTGTCGCCAGTGACCCAGGCCGATATCAAGCCAGGCGCCTGAGGGTCAGACGCTGAGAGTCACCCTCTCAGCGTTGCCCCCAGTTTGGCGGCCGCAGCCACCACCTTGGCCGAGACCGCTTCAATCTCGGCATCGGTCAGGGTGGCGGTGGTGGGCTGCAGCGTGACTTCAACCGCCAGGCTGAGCTTGCCCGGTTCGACGCCGGGGCCGCTGTAGCGATCAAACAGGCTGACACCCGCGATCAACGCCTTGTCGGCCCCTGCAACCGCGCGCAGCAGGCTGTCGGCTGGCAGGCTGGCATCGACTACGAAGGCGAAATCACGGCTGAGCGGCAGCAGCGGGCTGGGCGTCCACGCCTCGCGCTTGCGGCTGCGGGGCGGCAGGGCGTCCAGATAGAGTTCGACGGCCGCAACCGGGCCCTTCACGTCGAATTGGGCAGACGTGCGCGGGTGGATGATGCCGAAATCGGCGAGCGCGACCTTGCCCAGCACCAGCCGTCCGGCGCGGCCAGGATGCCACCAGCCATCCACCGGGGCGACGACCTGCAGGCGCTGTACCGGCGCACCCAGGGCGGCGAGCGCGGCGAGGGCTTCGGCCTTGGCGTCAAAGGCGTCGGGCTTTGTGGCCGGACCGCTGCGCCAGTCGCGGGATTTGGCTTCGCCTGCCAGCAGGATGGCGGCAGTCGGGCGCTCGCCGTCGGCCAGATAACGTTGGCCCAGTTCGAACAGGCGCACGGCAGCGGCACCGCGATCCATGTTGCGTGCAGCTGCGCTCAGCAAGCCCACAAGCAGGCTGGGGCGCATGGCGGCCATTTCGGCCGATATCGGATTGGCCAGGGTGAACGCGGCACCGCCGAAGGCATCGGCTTGCGCTGGCGGCAGGAAGCTCCAGGTGATGGCTTCGTCATGGCCGCGGGCAGCCAGCACGCGGCGCAGGCGGCGCTGGGTGCGCTGCAGCGGCGTCGCGGTTGGCACGGCCACGCCCTCGGCACGGGGAAGCGGGGTTGCTGGCACCTTGTCGAGCCCGTGGATGCGCACGACTTCCTCGACCAGATCGGCCTCGCCATCGACATCGCGGCGCCAGGACGGGACGGAAACCTGCCACACGTCGCCCTTGGTCACGCCAAAGCCAAGCCGGGTGAGGATCGCGGCCTGTTCGTCTTCGGCGACATCAAGCCCGGCGAGGCCGAGCACGCGCGACGGGCGATAGGCGATGGAGCGGCTGGTGTCCGGAATCTGGCCAGCGATGACTATTTCGGACGGCTCGCCGCCGCACAGATCGAGCACCATCTGCGTGGCCAGTTCGAGGCCGGGCACGACGAACAGCGGATCAACGCCGCGCTCGAAGCGGGCGCGGGCGTCGCTGTTGATGCCGAGCGCGCGGCCGGTGGTGCCGATGCGTTCCGGCGTGAAATACGCCGCTTCGATCAGCACGTCGGTGGTGGTTTCGGAGCAGCCCGAATGCTCGCCGCCCATGATGCCGCCGATGTCATGCACTTGCGCGTCGTCGGCGATGACGGTCATGCTCTCGTCCAGCGCATAGGTCTTGCCGTTCAGCGCCAGAACGCTCTCGCCAGAGCGGGCGCGGCGGGCGGTAAGGCCGCCCTGCAGTTTGGCGACGTCATAGACGTGCAGCGGCCGGCCGCTGTCGATGGAGAGGAAATTGGTGATGTCGACCAGCGCCGAAATCGGCCGCAGGCCCACGGCGCGCAGGCGGCTTTGCAGCCAGTCCGGTGACGGGCCATTGGTCACGCCGCGCACCACGCGGCCGGCGAAGGCAGGGCAGCCCTCGGCGTCTTCCACCGTGATCGGGCGCGGCATCGGGAATTGGCCGGCGACCGGCGCAATCGTGCGGGCCTTCAACGTGCCGATGCCGGCGGCGGCCAGGTCGCGCGCAATGCCGAGCACGCCCAGGCATTCCTGCCGGTTCGGCGTGATGGCGATGTCGAACACCGGGTCGTTCATCCCGGCCCAATCGACATAGCGCGCGCCCACCGGCGCATCGTCGGGCAGGGCGATGATACCATCATGCTCGTCCGACAGCTCCAGCTCGCGCATGGAACACATCATGCCCCTTGATTCGACACCCCGAATGGCGGCCACTTTCAGCGTGATGCCGCTGCCCGGAACGAAAGTGCCGGGCGCGCCGAACACGCCCTTCATGCCGGCGCGCGCATTGGGCGCGCCGCACACCACCTGCACGGGTTCGCCGGCGCCGGTATCGACACTCAATACCTGCAACTTGTCGGCCTGCGGGTGACGTTCGGCGGTCAGCACATGGGCGATGGTGAAGGCGCCCAAACGTTCGGCCGGGTTCTCGATGCCTTCGACTTCGAGGCCGCAGCCGGTCAGCGCGGCGGCGATCTCGTCGACGCTGGCAGTGGTGTCGAGATGATCCTTGAGCCAGGACAGGGAGAATTTCACGGATTCGCTCCCGCAGAAATGGAGGGCAGGTCAAAGGCCGAGAAGCCGTTGTGCTTCAGCCACTTGATATCGCCATCGAAAAAGGCGCGCAGATCGGTCAGGCCATATTTCAGCATGGCGAGGCGATCGACCCCGGTGCCAAAGGCAAAGCCCTGCCACTCATTGGGATCGAGCCCGCAGGCTTCGATGACGCGCGGATGCACCATGCCCGAACCCAGCACTTCCAGCCATTTATCGACCTGGCCCGCGCCAGCCGGCTTGCCGGTCTTGCTGTTGTAGCCGACGTCGACTTCCACTGACGGTTCGGTGAACGGGAAGTAGGACGGGCGGAAGCGCAGCACGACGTCGTCGACCTCGAAGAACGCCTTGATGAAGGTTTCCAGCGTCCAGCGCAGGTGGGCGAGCGTGATGCCCTTGTCGATCACCAGGCCTTCGATCTGGTGGAACATCGGCGTGTGGGTGGCGTCGGAATCGCTGCGATAGACGCGGCCCGGCGCGATGATGCGGATCGGCGGCTTTTGCGCCATCATCGTGCGGATCTGCACCGGCGATGTGTGCGTGCGCAGCACCAGCTTTGCATCGGGCGGGCTTTGCGCGATGTAGAAAGTGTCGTGCATGGCGCGCGCCGGATGGCTTTCCGGGATGTTGAGCGCGCTGAAATTGTGCCAGTCGTCCTCGATCTCCGGGCCATCGGCGACGGCGAAACCCAGATCGGCGAAGATTTCGGCCAGTTCGTCCATCACCTGCGAAACCGGGTGGATGCTGCCGGCGGCGGGCAGGGCGACGGGCAGCGTCATGTCCTGCTGCTCGGCGGCCAGCTTGGCATTCAGCGCGGCTTCGTCGAGCGCGGCCTTCTTGGCGGCCAGCGCCGCAGTGACGGTCTCGCGCAGGCCGTTGAAGGCCGGGCCGTTCACGGCGCGTTCGTCGGGGCTCATGCCGCCCAGCGTTTTCAGCAGGGCGGTGATGCTGCCCTGCTTGCCCATAGCGGCAACGCGTACCGCTTCCAGCGCTTCGGGGCTCGTGGCGGCGGCGATGGCGGCCAGGGTTTCGGCTTGCAGTTGGTCGATGCTCATGGGGTGCAGCGGTTAAGCTAGCCCCTTTCCCGACGCAAGGTCTGCGATTCTGCCCGTGCATCGCCCAGCACAACACGCCGGGCACGTTGGCAGCAGGGTTCAGGCCGAAACGGCGCTGCGCCGGCGGCGCGCCACGGCACCGATCAGGCCGAAGCCGGCAATCAGCAGCGCCCAGTTGGCCGGCTCTGGCACCGGATCGAGATATTGGATGCTGCCATTGAAATTGCGCGGCGAGAAATTGGCGCCGAAAGTGCCGGCGCGGCCAAAGCCGGAGCGTATGGAAAGGTTGGCGTCTGATGCGATGACGGCGCCAACGAGCGTGCCATTGGTGTAGTTCACCGGCGTGCCCGCCGTCGCCCGGAAGTAAATGCCGGTGGTTGAGCCGGCCGCCATGGCGAAATCGGTGAAATCGAAAAACGTCTGGGTGCCATTGCCGCCACCAACAACCCCAGTGACGGTGCCGATCAGAGTCCAGCCTGTCGCGGTGAGATTGCCCACAACCGTGCTTGGACGGGTACGGACCTCGATCGTATGGGTGCCGGCATCAAGGCTGATGGCGGCACCGGTGATAACGAGCGCCCGAGGGCCAGCGACCAGATCAAACATGATCCCGGCTTGGCCGTTGCCTGATGTAAGCGGCGTGGTGAGCGTGACAGCAGTTGCCGGAGCGGCAAGGGTTGCAACCAGTGCAGCCAAGGGCAGCAGACGAGAGGTGATCGACACGACAATTGGCTCCGAAATGGTTCCGCCCCAAGCGGAATATGTCGCGCCTTATAGTCGATTAAGCTTAAGCCTTTGTTGCTTCCGCAAGGAAAAGGGCGCCCCGACCGATGCCGAGGCGCCCCATCCATTTTGGAGCTTTCGCAGGGCGCGCTTTACGCGGCCTTGGCGTCCAGAGCGGCCTTCACCTGGCCGATGATGGCGGTAAAGCTTGCCGGCTGGTTCATGGCCAGATCGGCCATCACCTTGCGGTCGATCTGCAGGCCAACGATCTTCACGCCGTTCATGAACTGCGAATAGGTCATGCCTTCTTCGCGCACGGCGGCGTTGATGCGCTGGATCCACAGAGCGCGGAAATTGCGCTTGTTAACCTTGCGATCGCGATAGGCGTACTGGCCGGCCTTTTCCACCGCTTGCCGCGCGATGCGGATGGTGTTCTTGCGGCGGCCATAAAAGCCCTTGGCGGCGTTCAGAATGCGCTTGTGCTTGGCGCGGGTGGTCACACCACGTTTGATACGCATGGGTTTCCTCCCTTACTTCAGGCCGTACGGCGCCCAGGCGTGCACCCGGGCGGTATCGGACTTGGCGAGCACATCGGTGCCGCGATTCTGACGGATATATTTGGAGGTGTGGTGGATCAGGCGGTGGCGCTTGCCAGCCACACCATGCTTCACCTTGCCGGTGGCGGTGATCTTGAAGCGCTTCTTGACCCCGCTCTTGGTCTTCATCTTGGGCATTTCGGTCTCCTTTTAAAGACGCATCAAAAACGGCCATGGCAGCCCTTGTCGCCAGGCCGTTTGGTTCATGCGAAGGGCGCGCTGTAGCGACTTGGGGGTAGCGGTGCAACCCTGCTGATGAAATTGCCCTTGCCGACTCGGAAACGTTCCTGATACGTTCTAGTTGTTCTGTTAGACAGGGAGCAAAAAGATGATCGGCTATGTCACCGTGGGTACCAATGATCTGGCCCGTGCCGCGCGATTCTATGATGCCGTTGCGGCAGAGATGGGCGTGGGGCGCATGATGGAGTTTGACGGTTTCATCGCCTGGGGCGCAGCCGGCGGCGCTACCGGTATTGCAGCGACGAAACCATTTGATGGCAACCCCGCCAGCGTTGGCAATGGTGTGATGGTGGCAATTGAAGCCAAGGATCAGGCCCATGTCGACCGCATCCATGCCGCGGCATTGGCCAATGGCGGCACCGACGAAGGCGCCCCCGGTCCACGCGGTGATCAGGGCTTTTATGCTGGCTATTTCCGCGATCCGGATGGCAACAAGCTCAATGCGTTCATCATGGGCTAGGCTCTGCCTGGCGTGGCGGACAGGTTTGCCACCGCCACGCCGGTCAGCGCAAAGGCGCGTTCCCAGCGTTTGTCGATGGGCGTGTCCCACACGGTGGTGGCGTCGCCCGGCGCCAGGTGCCAGCCGTGCTGGCGCATCTCCATGTCGAGCTGGCCGGCGCCCCAGCCGGCATAGCCCAGCACCATGTGCCAGCGCCTTGGCCCATCGCCCCGCGCGATCGCCTGCAACACGTCCAGCGTAGAAGTGAAGGCCCAGGCATCGCCGACCCGGATGGTGCCTGATGCGGCATAGTCAGCCTCGTGCAGCACGAAACCATGGCCGGTCTCCACCGGGCCGCCGTCCAGCACGGGCACATCGGGCAGCACGCCGGGTTCGACGTTCAACTGCGCCAGCAAACCGTGCAGGCGAATCTCGGGATGCGGCCGGTTGATCACCAGCCCCAATGCGCCGCCTTCATCGTGCAGGCACATGGCGATGACCGTGCGATCAAACCGGTCGTCCCCGATGCCGGGCATCGACAGCAGCAATTGGCCGGAAAGAAAGGGCGGGGTTTCCATGTGCTGACCATAGGCTCGCGCTGGACGCCAGCCAAGGCCAAGGCTAGGGAGACAGGGCAGTTTTGCCCCTGGGAGAATGAACATGTCGATCAAGGTTGGTGATTCGATTCCGGCGATGACTTTGGTAAAGGCCACCGCCGATGGCCCGGCCCCCGTCACCACCGCCGAACTGTTTGGCGGCCGCACCGTGGCGCTGTTTTCGGTGCCCGGCGCGTTCACCCCCACCTGCTCGGCCCGCCACCTGCCCGGCTATGTCGACAATGCCGCTGCCATGGGCGCCAAGGGCGTCGATGAAGTGGTGTGCGTGTCGGTCAATGATGCCTTTGTAATGGCGGCGTGGGGCAATTCAGCCAACGCCGGCGGCAAGGTGACGATGATTGCCGACGGCAATGGCGATTTTTCCAAGGCGCTGGGCCTGACCTTTGATGGCAGCGCCTATGGCATGGGCATTCGCGGCCAGCGTTTTTCGATGATCGTCAAGGATGGCAAGGTTGCCGAGCTGAACATCGAACCGCCCGGCGCGTTCGGCGTGTCGTCGGCCGAACATCTGCTGGGGCAACTGGCCTGAGCCTGAAACCCTCCAGCACGGCGGGCCAGCGGGTGCGCGCTGGCCTGAGCCGCCGCAACCTGCTGATCGCGGCGGTGGCCGGCACGGGCCTGGCCATCGGCTGGGCCGTGTGGCCGCGTGCGTCCCGGCTCAACTGGACGGCAGGCCCCGGCGAATCGCTGATCAACGCCTATCTGAAGATCGGCGTTGATGGCCGCATCACGGTGGCGGTGGCGCAGGCCGAAATGGGCCAGGGCATCTGGTCGGCGCTGGCGCAGATCATTGCCGATGAACTGGGCGCCGATTGGCGCACGGTGGGCGTTGAACCGGCGCCGCTGGGCCCGGATTATGCCAATCCCGGGCTGGCGCTTGGCGCGGCGGCCGAACAATCGGAACCGCTGCGCAGCCTGATCCTGGGTGCCGGCCGGCGGGTGGCGCGTTTCCTCGATTTCCAGATCACCGGCGGTTCGAACAGTGTGCGGGCCTGGGAAATGCCGCTGCGCGCCGCTGGCGCGTCCGCCCGCGAGATGCTGGTGAAGGCTGCTGCCCGGCGCTGGCAGGTGGATTGGGCCGAAGTCGATACGGCCGCCGGCTTCATCGTCTACAAGGCCAATCGCCTGGCGTTCCACGAAGTGATGGCCGATCTTGATCCCAACGACGCGCCCGATGAGCCGACTCTGCGATCAGTGCGGCGGCTCGCCGGTCAACCGGTGCTGCGGCTCGACATTCCGGCCAAGGTCGATGGTTCGGCGCGCTTCGGCATCGATGTGCGGCTGCCGGGCATGGGCTATGCCGCCATCGTGCAGGGGCCGCTGGGTTCGACGCCGGCCCCGCTGGGCAAAGTGGCGTTGCCGCCGGGCGTGAAGCTGGTGGAGGAAGCCGGCTTCGTCGCCTGCGTGGCCGACAATTGGTATGCCGCGCACAAGGCCGTCACGGCGCTGCCGATCAAGTGGCAGCAGGGCAAGGATGAAGCGCCCGGCCCGTGGCAGATCGCGGCGATTCGCGGGGCACTCGCTGCCGATGACAAGCCGTTCGGGCCAACGGGGCAGGTGGGCAAAGTCGTCCGCGACGAAGGCGATGTTGGTGCCGCGTTGAAATCCGGCGTGCTGACCGTTGAATATAGCCTGCCGTTCCTGGCCCATGCCTGCCTTGAACCGATGACGGCGACGGCGCGCGTGGTTGACGGGTCAGGCAGCGTTCGGGCCGAAATCTGGGCGCCAACGCAAAGCGCCAGCCTGGCTGCCCGGGCCGTCGCGCGGGCGCTGGGCACTGATGATGTGATCATCCACCCGACGCTGATCGGCGGCGGTTTCGGCCGCAAGGTGGAAGGCGATGCCTGCGCCCAGGCCGCATTGATCGCCCGTGCCGTGGGCCGGCCGGTGCAACTGATCTGGAGCCGCGAAGAAGATTTCGGCCACGACATGTTTCGCCCGGCCGCCGCCGCACGGCTGCACGGCACGGCGACACCGGCCGGCATTCAGGGCTGGAACGCCGCCATCGCGGTGCCCGACGTGGGTGCAGCCTTTGCCGGACGCAACATCGGTGGCCTGGCGGGCGGGCCATCGGCAGGGGCTGGCGCCATCGAAGGCGCGGTGGAATTGCCCTATGCCATCCCCAATATGCGCGTGCAGCACTGCCTGGCCGATTGCACGGCGCCGCTGGGTTTCTGGCGCAGCGTGGGTCACAGCTTTACCGGCTTCATGGTGGAATCCTTCGTTGACGAGCTGGCGATCGCCGCAGCGGTTGACCCGGCCACGTTCCGCCTCACCATGCTGAAGGACAAGCCGCGCCACGCTGCCGTGTTGCAGGCGGTGATGGAAATGGGCGGGCCGCTGGGCCGCGATGACGGCGGTACGGGCAGCCCCACCGATCCGGTGATCGGGCGCGGCATCGCGCTGGTGGAAAGTTTCGGCAGCATCGTCGCCCAGATCGCCGAAGTCGAGGTGGTTCCTGGCCAACGCCCGCGCGTTACCCGGGTGTGGGCGGCGGTCGATTGCGGGCGGGTGATCAACCCCGATACGGTGGCGGCGCAGATCGAAGGCGGCATCATCTATGGCCTGTCTGCCGCGCTTTTTGGCCGCATCGATTTTGAACAGGGCGCGGTGGCGCAGAGTAATTTTCACGCCTATCCGCTCGTCACCATGGCTGATTGTCCTGAAATCGAAACGCGCATCATTGCGTCGGATGCTGATCCCGGCGGCATTGGCGAACCCGGCACGCCGCCCATTGCGCCGGCGGTGGCCAATGCGCTGTTTGCCGCGACCGGCAAGCGTTGGCGCAACCTGCCCTTCTTCGCGGCATGAACGCGCCGCTGATCCTGCCTCCTGTGGCTTTGCCGGTCGCTCACCCGCCCGTGCGGGCCGGGCGGATTGGTGTGCTGATGGTCAATCTGGGATCGCCGGATGCGCCCGATGTGCCGGCGGTGAAGCGTTTCCTGCGCGAATTCCTGTCCGACAGCCGGGTGATCGAAATCCCGCAGATCTTTTGGCAGCCGATCCTGAACCTGCTGATCCTGAATATCCGCCCGCGCACCACGGCCGCCAATTATGCCAAGGTGTGGATGGATGAAGGCTCGCCGATCACCGTCTACACGCGCCGCCAGGCCGAAGCGATGCAGGTGCGGCTGGGCGATTCCGTGATGGTCGATTGGGCCATGCGCTATGGCACGCGCACCATCGCAGATCGGCTGGCGGTGTTGCAGAAGGCCGGTTGTGATCGCATCCTGCTGGCGCCGATGTATCCGCAATATTCCGCCGCCACCAACGCCACCGTGGTCGATGATGCCGCTCGCGCGCTGATGGGCATGCGCTGGCAGCCGACCTTGCGCACCATGGCGCCCTATTTCGACAATCCCGATCATATCGCCGGGCTGGCGCAATCAGTCCGCGAGGGCGTGGCCAAGCTGGATTTCGAACCTGATCTGATCGTCACCAGCTTCCACGGCATGCCGCTGCGCACGCTGGAAGCCGGCGATCCCTATCATTGCCAGTGCCTGAAGACCGGCCGGTTGCTGCAGGAAGCGCTGGGCCGCCCGGTGAAGGTGACGTTCCAGTCGCGCTTTGGCCGTGCCGAATGGCTGAAGCCTTACACCGACGACACGCTGCTCAACCTGCCGAAAGAGGGCGTGGAAAAGATCGCCGTTGTCTGCCCCGGCTTTGCCGCCGATTGTCTCGAAACGCTGGAAGAAGTGGCGATGGAAGGCCGCGACGAATTCATCGAGGCGGGCGGTAGCCATTTTGCCTATATCCCCTGCCTGAACGACAGCGACACCGGCATGGCCATGCTGGAGGCTGTTGTGCGCCGCGAACTGGCTGGATGGCTGTAAACAAACGGACAAACGCCGGTTGAACCTGTCACAAATCCGGCCCAAGATGCGCACAAGCCTGACAGGCAAATAGTCAGGCAATCGGCAACTTGGGAAGAAGGATGGACGGCAATATGGCACGGGTAGCAGTGGTCACCGGCGGAACGCGCGGCATTGGCGAAGCGATCAGCGTCGCACTGAACGGCATGGGCATCACGGTGGCGGCCAATTTTGGCGGCAGCGACGATAGGGCCCGCGCCTTTACCGAGGCGACGGGCATCAAGAGCTACAAGTGGAATGTCGCCGATCACCAGGCCTGCCTTGATGGCTGCGCGGCGGTGGCGGCCGAACTTGGCCCCATCGATATCGTCGTCAACAACGCCGGCATTACCCGCGATGGCACGCTGATGAAGATGAGCTGGGAAGCCTGGGACGAGGTGATCCGCGTCAATCTGGGCGGCTGCTTCAACATGGCAAAGGCGACCTTTGCCGGCATGAAGGAGCGTGGTTTTGGCCGTTATGTGCAGATCGGATCGATCAACGGCCAGGCCGGGCAATATGGCCAGGTGAATTATGCCGCCGCCAAATCGGGCATCCACGGCTTTACCAAGGCACTGGCCCAGGAAGGCGCCAAGTTCGGCATCACCGCCAATGCGATCGCACCGGGCTATATCGATACCGACATGGTCGCCGCGGTGCCGCCGGATGTGCTGGCCAAGATCGTGGCGAAAATCCCGGTTGGCCGCTTGGGCCAGGCCAGCGAAATCGCCCGCACCGTGGCGTTTCTGGTGGGTGAGGAAGGCGGCTTCATCACTGGCTCCACCCTGTCGGTCAACGGCGGGCAGCATATGTACTGAGCACTTCCCTCTCCCCCCAGTTGCCTTTGCGCAGGGAGAGGGCGAGAGACGCCGCAGGCGGCCCGGGGTGAGGGGTGGCACATGTTGCCACGGATGCCACCCCTCACCCCGCTCGGCTGACGCCGAGTCGACCCTCTCCCGCGAGGGGAGAGGGGAAGCAGTATGCCAAAGAAATACAGCCTGACCATCCAGGGCCATTCGACCAGCCTGACGCTGGAACCGGTGTTCTGGCAGGCGTTGAACGAAGCGGCAGCAGCCGACGGCAAATCGCTGGCCGCGCTCGTGGCCGAAATCGACGAGGCGCGCACCACCAACCTTTCAAGCGCGGTGCGCGTATGGCTGTTTGAACGGGCGTGGGGCAGGCATGGTGTCGCTGCGGCAGGCGACGATTGATGATCGCTAGCGAGCCCGCCAAGGTTGCGCTCCCATACTCGCCGGTCGCGGAAGCCCGAGTTTTGCCCGGAAGCCGTCGTTCGTTGATCAGGTTCGGCGCGAGCGCGAATGATCGATTCTGGGACTTACCCGCCGTTCCGGGCGGGGTCGCCGGACGTTGGCTTACGCCCCAGTTGCGGACATTATCCCTCGACCAGACTCAACTCGGTCCAGCTTAGTGCCCAGCCGTCTTCGCGCGGCGTTTGGCGTCGACCAGCAGCGCGTCAAGCGAGGCGCGATCATGGTACAGGCCGCGCGCGACGACGCCACGAATCGTGGCAAGACCTCCGATGTCGGCCGTCGGATCAGCCGCAAACAGGACCAGGTCCGCACGCTCCCCGGGTCGGATCAGGGGCTTGCCGCGATCGTGCCCCGCGTAGACGCGCGGGTTAAGGGTCGCCGTCCGGATGGCTTGGAGCGGGGACAGGCCGGCCTCTACGAACAACTCCAGCTCGCGATGCAAGCTGAAACCCGCGAACACCCACATCTCGCTCGAACTATCCGTACCGGCAAGGATCGGGACGCCAGCATCGGCCATCGGTTTCAGCATCGACAATTGGATGTCTAGGATCTTCCGCCCGTTAGCCAAGGCCGCCGGGTCAGCCTCCTTTACAGATGACTCCCAATCCGCCCGCAGACCGGGACTCACGTAATCGCGGCGCACTTGCCAATCGGGCGGAGCTGTTGGGCTGACAAAAGCCTCGAGTTGAACGAAAGTCGGCACCTGCCAAACGCGCTTGCGGGCAAGCCGATCGAAAAGCGGCTTGCAGATGCGTATGTCGAAATCCGCCATCGCGGACGCGACTTCATTGGTCATGAGGATCGAGAGGCCGTCACTCTCGCGTGGATTCTCCGCGTTCTTAGCATGGATCACAGACAGAGTGCGCGGCGAACATCCTTCGGCGATCAGCGTCAAATGATCGATCAGCCGCTGTCCTGATGCAACGACATGATCAGGTGACAGGGCGAGCGGAACATGACCCTCGACCGGCATTCCGAGCCGTCGTGCTTCCGACGTCAGACCGTAATAGGCCTCGGGCGACAAGCGGTCATACACCTTGAGAAAGTCGAAGCCCAAGCCGTGCAATTCGCGGACAAGAATACGAGCGCTCGTCTCGTCTTCGGCGGACAGGCCAAAGTTGTTCACCGGCGGAGCGCCATCCACTATCGGACTTCCCCAGATTACCCTTGGCGCAAGTGGATCGACCGTCGCCTGCGCGCGATGGGCGAGGCCTGATCCGAGATGGGTGCCCGCATCCCGCACGCCCGTGATTCCAAAAGCGCGGAACAGAGGATAATGATAAGTCCAGCGCCTTTCACGGTGCGAATGGACATGCATGTCCCAAAGGCCCGGGAGAACGAATAGCCCGGTTCCGTCCACGCGCCGCCCTGGCCCGCCCAGTGGAGAACGACCGATCGCGATAATCCGGTCACCGTCGAAGCTAATACTTTGATTGTGGGCTCGCGTTCCATCGGCGACGTCGACGATCGTGACATTGTCGATCGTCATTGGTTCCGCAGCAGCTGGCCGCGAGAGCATCGCGATCAAGGTCAACACTATCGTTTGAAGAAATTTCATTGGCTCTTTCACGCTCCCTTTCCACCAAAAACCGCACCGCTCCTGATCTGGATGTGAGTCGTAAGATTCCAATAAGCAAACGC
The DNA here is from genome assembly GCF_031422795.1 of Sandarakinorhabdus sp. GTDB lineage: Bacteria > Pseudomonadota > Alphaproteobacteria > Sphingomonadales > Sphingomonadaceae > Sandarakinorhabdus. The sequence goes on along the minus strand of NZ_JANPML010000108.1, from coordinate 5,658 downwards.
TTCTTCATCGACGCATCATCGCGCCTGTACATTGTATCGTCGTTATGTCCGCTTTCCACCCCGAAGCAGCCATTCCCGAGCCCGCTTACGAATGACCGGCGCTGGGTCGCAAGCAGCCGAGATGGCAGGTGTCCGATAGGCGGCAGCGATCGCGGATATCCACTCCGGCACGTGCCGGGGCGGCCAGCTTGAAGGGTTCAGCCGCGTTTGGGCGGCAGCGGGAAGAAGCCCGAGGTGCGGCGGATATAGTCTTCATAACCCGGCCGGTGTTTCTTCAAGCTGTGTTCGAGCAGCGGCGCGCCGGACCAGCGGGTGAGGGTGAAGCTGAGGAACACGGGGCCGATCACCGTCCACCACGGTGCACCGGCGGCGATGCCGACGATGAAAATGCCCCACCAGGTGGTGAAATCGCCGAAATAATTGGGGTGGCGGGTGTAGCGCCACAGCCCGGAATCCATCACCTTGCCCTTGTTGGCCGGATCGGCGCGGAAACGTTCCAGCTGCGCGTCGCCGATACTTTCAAAGGCGATGCCGAACAGCGCGACGGCGGCCCCGGCAGCGCCCCACAATGGCAATTGCGCGCCGGCATCGGCCAGCACACCCGCCTGCGCCGGCAGCGATACGCCCCACAGTAGCGGCCCCTGCATGCCGAAGGCGCGGAACCAGGCCGCTTTGGCAAAGCTCATGCCCGGCTTTTCGCCCGATGCCTTCATCGCGTGGCCGAGGATCTTCTCATAACGCGGATCGCGGCCCAGCCGGCGCCAGCGGGTGATGAGGTGCGTGCCCAGCCGCAGGCCCCACAGCGCCACCAGCACGACCAGCGCCCAGCCAGCCGGCCCGGCCACGCCGCCATTCAGCAGAACGGCCACGGCCACGGCAAACACCATGCCATAGGCCCAGATGGCATCGATGAACGATACGTCGCGGATGGAAACACTGATACGCCAGCACAGGGCCATCAGACCGATAACGGCGGCAAGGGTAATCGCAAGGTTGATCAGCATGGGTGTGGCTCAGGCGGCTTTTTCAAAAGGTTGCACGCTGGCATCCACGATGGATTTCATCATGTGCTCAGGGTGGCGCGGTGTGCAGCTGCGATAGAATTCCTCCACCCGCGCCATATCGGCGGCATAATCGCCGGTGGGCATGATGGCGACGCCCAACCCGCCGGTTTTCTTGACATAATCCATCATGCCGATGATCAGCGGCACCTTGGCCCCCAGGGCGATGTGGTAGAAACCGGTTTTCCACTGGCCCACCGATTTGCGCGTGCCTTCGGGCGCGATGGTGAGCAGGAAATCATCGCGGCGGTTGAATTCGTCGATCATCGACTGGACATAATTGCCGCCCTTTTCGCGATTGACTTCTACGCCGCCCATTTCGCGCATGAAATTGCCCAGCGGCCAGCGAAACAGCTGTTTCTTGGCCATGAAACTGGTTTCAACGCCCAGTTCGCGGGTGAGACCGATATAATAGATGAAATCCCAGTTCGACGTGTGCGGCGCGGCGATGATGATCGCCTTGCGCGGCAGTGGCCGAACGGCGGTTGCCGTCCACCCCATCACCCGAAAAAAGCGCAGGATCAGCGCTTCCAGCAGCCGTGACAGCCAGCTTGTCCTGTTCAATGGCCCACTCCCCGAATATTCTGGCCGTTGCCCCGGCCCATTGCTGCTTTTCCCAGCGACACAGCATCGCGGATGCGCAGGCCCCCTGTCAAATGCTGCCAGTGTCGCTATGCACGCTGCCATGATCAAGATGCTTGCCGCTTATGGGCTTACGCTCGTCGCCTTTGCCGCCATTGATGCCGTGTGGCTGATCAACATGGCGCCGCGCCTTTACAAGCCGGAAATCGGCCCGGTCATGCTGGAAAACGGCTTCCGTCTGGTGCCGGCGATGATCTTTTATGCCATCTATATCGGCGGCATCGTCTATTTCGCGGTGTGGCCCGGCCTGACTGAAGGGGTGGCAAAGGCCGCGCTGCAGGGCGCTGTGCTCGGCTTTGTCTGTTACGCCACCTATGATCTCACCAACTATGCCACATTGAAGGTGTGGAGCCTGAAAGTCACGGTGCTCGATCTGATGTGGGGCACGCTGCTCACCGGCAGCACGGCGGCCGCCGGCACCTGGCTCACCGCCAAGCTGTTCCCGGCCTGATCACCAAGTTCCTGATCACCAATATTCGGCCATGATGGCGCGGGCCCAATCGGGTTCGCGCACCTCGCCGCGCGGTTGAAAGCCCGACATCACCGGCTTGATATCGAGCACCGGCGTGCCGTCGATGGCGTCCAGCCCCGTCACCGTCAGGCAAAGGCCGTCCACCGCCACGATGCGGCAGACGCTGACACCGAGGCGATTGGGCCGGTTCCTGCCGCGCTGGGCAAAGATGCCCACCTTCGGCCAATCGGGGTTGCCGCGCGGATGGCGGGCGCCGCTGGTGATCTGGTCGTCACCAACCTGATCGAACAGGAACACCACTTCGGCGTGGCTGAAGCTGTCGAGGCCCAACAGCGCGTCGGCCGAGAACCGCGCCGGATCGAGAGTGATGCTGGCCTGGCTGTGGCCCCAGTCATCGTCAATCGCTTCGCGGCGGCCGCCGGCAACATGGCCGATGGGGGTCAGGGTGAAGCTGGACATGGCAGGTCTCCCGATAGGACCGGGAGTGTAGCGGGCGCACAGGCGCTGCCAAGCCGGCGCCGAGCATGGCTGCCATGCGGATCAGCCCACCCAGTCGGCCCTGATATAGCCCTGCGCCCGCAGCAACACGGTGAGATCGCCATTGCGCACGTGGGCCTGGGCGGCGGCGGCAGCCTTGGGCTTGGCGTGATAGGCGATGCCCAGCCCGCCGCCGGCCATCGCGGCCTGAATCATCGGAATGTCGTTGGCGCCGTCGCCCACCGCCAGCACGGCGTTCATCGGCGTGCCGTCGGCTTCGAGCAGCGCCTTTTTCGCGGCAGCATCGACGATGGGTTCGGGCACGGTGCCGGCCAGCACATCGCCATCTGTGTCTAGCCGGTTGGCCAGCACGCGGGCAAAGCCGATTTCCCGCGCCACCGGCACGGCAAACGGCATGAAGCCGCCGGAAACGAGCAGCGAGCGCGCGCCGTTGGCCGTCATCGTCTGCACCAACTGCCGCGCACCGGGGTTCAACCGCACCCGTTCTTCGCGGCACTGGTCGAGCGTGGCGACCGGCAGGCCCTTCAGCAGCGCCACGCGGGCATGCAGCGCGCCAGCAAAATCCAGTTCGCCGCGCATGGCCGCCTCGGTGATGGCGGCAACCTCGGCCTTGAGGCCGGCATAATCCGCCAGTTCATCGATGCATTCGCAGGCGATCATGGTGGAATCCATGTCGGCCACGATCAGCCGCTTGCGGCGCGGGGAGCTGCCGGATTGCACCACCACGTCCACCGCCGGCAGTGCGGCTTCCAGCGCAGCGCGCAAGGCCGGGCCGTCGCCGCGCGCCAGAATGTCGAAGGCGTCGCCGGCTTCCAGCCAGCTTTGCGCCACGATTTCGGCGCCGATCCCGCGCACGACATCGCTTGCAGCCGCCGTGTCGCCGGGCGACAAGGCGCCTTCGGCAACCAGAGTGATGATGAGCGCGTCTGCCATAAACCTCGATCCTGATCGGGTCACCGTCCTGACAGGGCCAACCGCCGGGGGCAAGTCTGCGCTGGCGTTGGCGCTGGCAGCCCGCGCGAATGTCGTCATCATCAACGCCGATGCCAGCCAGATGTACCGCGATCTTGCCATCGTCAGCGCGCGGCCGTCACCAGCGGAAGAAGCCGCGGTGCCGCACCTTCTGTATGGCATGCTGGCCGGCGATGATGTCTGCACGGTGGCGCGCTGGGTGGAACTGGCCAAGGCCGAAATCGCCGCCGCGCAGGGCCTTGGCCGCCAGCCGATCATCGTGGGCGGCACTGGCATGTATCTCACCGCGCTGGTGCACGGCCTGGCGCCGGTGCCGGCGATTGCCGATGCGGTGCGGGCCGACGTGCGGGCGCTGGACAGCATTGCTGCGCGTGCCGCGCTGGAGCGCGAGGATCCCGCCGCCGCCGCCCGGCTGATGCCCGCCGATCGCCAGCGCACGCTGCGGGCGCTCGAAGTGCTGCGTTCCACCGGGCGCACGCTGGCGGATTGGCAGCAACACCGTGATGGCGGGCTGGGGGCGGCGGCGGTGCAGGGCCTCATCGCCGATCGTCCGCGTGCCGAGCTGAATGCGCGGGCAGCAACCCGTCTGGATGCGATGCTGGCCGCCGGTGCGCTGGATGAGGTGGCGGCGTTGGTGGCGCTGGGCATGGCCGATGATGTGCCGGTGATGAAGGCGCTGGCGGTGCCGCAACTGGCGGCGCACCTGGCCGGCGCGATCAGCCTTGATGCGGCCATGGCCCGGGCGCTGCACGTTACCCGCCAATATCAGAAGCGCCAGCAGACCTGGGCGCGCAATCAATTCCCCGATTGGCAGCGCGTCGGCCCAGCCTGATCCGGCAGGTTCAACCGGTTGCAACCTCGGCCCACCGCATTTCGTAACTGCCAGTAACGGATCGTGGACAATTCGCTCGTAACCGGGCGCGGAATGTCATGGAATCGTCATGCTGCAGTGCGATGCAGCTGGGGAGTATGGTGCGTTGGGGATGTTTGTCGTGAAGTTGTTTGTCGCCCTGATTTCGGCCGTCCTGCTCGCCCAACCGGCGACCGCCACGCATATTGTGCAGCTGGCATCGTCGCCGGCGGCCTGCCCGTCCGGGGCGGCCACCTGCCCGCCCGCCACCGAAATATTTGCCGACGACGACAGCGGCATGAGCCCCGGCCAGATCGTTGCGGGCCTGGCTGGCCTGCTGGTCCTGGGCCTGGTGTTCGGACGCCGCCGTTCCGTCTTGCCACAGGTGGTTTCCTGATCCTCGCGAGCATCTGATTGCGCCCGCCGCGCCGCGCCTGGCGCAGCGCAATCCACTCTGGCCAGGGTGCGGCCCGTCCGTCTCCGGTGATGTGGGATGTCGTGCGAAATCAGCACGAAAAGGCCGAAAACTGTCGGCATCCTTTACAGTTAACATTAAATTTACCAAATAAACTATTGATAAATAACATTTTGGCTTGCTGGCACGGTTCTTGCTTGATGCCGAGCCTCGGAGTTTTTCGGCGGGCGCGTTTTCGCGACTGTTCGGCGAACTGGTTGAAGTATTGTGGAATTTCGTAAATGAACGTCAATAAAATCATGATCGCCGGTACGGCATTGGCTTTGGCGGCTGCGGCGACGCCAGCAGCCGCGGTGACCAACCTCATCAAGAACGGCAGCTTCGAAGCCGGCAATGCTGGCACCGGTGGGTTCCTGCGATGGACAAAGTCCAACGTGCCGACCAATGCGCCGGCCACCATCATCAACTACAACAGCGCCGCGGCCTATCCGACCGGCGCTTTTGGTGAACGCGTGTTCCCCGATAACGCGATCTCGTTCAGCCCTGATGCCGCAGGCACCAAGGCCGCCTATTTCGTCGGCGATTTTTCGGCCAACGAAACCATCTCGCAGCTGACGTATCTGCCGGTAGGCAACTATCGCATTGGCTTCAGCTTCTTCTTGCCCAACAACGGCTTGGCCAACGTCGGCAACGCCAGCTTCAACGCGACCATCGTTGGCGCACCTGTGGCGGTAAGCGCGATCACGAC
>NZ_JANPML010000107.1:0-13922 GCF_031422795.1 Sandarakinorhabdus sp. | reverse complement strand
GAAGATGGTCGCGAGCGAAGCGCCGCGCGCACGACGCGAAAGCCGTGAAGAACGCAGCGCCGACGGTACAGGCAACGCGGCGCGAAAGGGGTGCGGCGCCGAGCAAGAGGGACCAAGCGCGAGGCTTGCAAGGAGGCGTTTCAGGGGATACCCCGAAGCCGCCATGAAATTCGGATTGTTCGGTATCAACTTCGGGGCCTGCGCGGGCGGTTTTTACCTGAGCGTCGTGACCCAGCGCCGAGAAGGGTGATTTGACGATGCGTTCCGACACGCCCTTGTTGGAAAGATTGGCGATATCATAGGCGACAAAACCGCCCTTGCCTTCGGCAACATAGAGATATTCGCCGCGGTTCTGGATGCAGCGCACTTCGCCCGACGCGCCTTGGGTGATGTTACGTATTTCCTCGGTCGGGTTGGTTTCGCCCGAGAGTTTCTTGTCGAAGATGCGGCCGCGGTTCCAGTTGATCAGCTCGCGCTTGTTCTGTTCGACATGCAGTTTCCAGAAATCCGGATAGGCATAACGGTGCAGGTAACTTCCGAACACCGCCTGCGGTTCGCCAAATTCGGTCACCCGCACCGCTTCGACGGCACGGTCCAACCCGAAGAAGGCGTGCATGCCGACGAAGTTGATGAAGTTGGTGCCCTGCAGGGTCAGCTGCGCCAGCACGGCGTTGTTGTCGTCTTCATCGCTCACATGGCAATCGGTGCAGGTCTTGGTTTCCTGGGTGCGCACCGTGTGCGGGAAGTGCGGCGCAAAGGCCTGGCTGGAGAAGCCCGACGCCGCGACCGGCGTCTGTTGCACATAGATGCGCTCACGGTTGATATTGGTGGAGGTGAGGATCAGGGCCGAGCTTGAACGGATCGGCGCGATGATGCCGCCCTTCGTCGTCTGGTGGCGGCCCAGCTGGAAGATCTCGTCGCGCGCCACCTGCGGGTTGTAGGTGGCATAGTTGCGGGTCTCCTGCTCCTCGTATTTCGCGGTCTTGGATTTCCAGTTGGCTTCGATCGGCAAATGGCAGCCGCCGCAGCTGGTGGTCCAGCTGGTGTGGCAGGCAAAGCAGGCCATATTGTCGTCCTTGTGCGCCCGTTCGCCCACGCCGGGGCCGAAATTCATCTTGCCGCCCGTGGCCGCGATCGTGCCCATCAGCTTGGCGCGCGCCGCCTTGGCGTTGAAATCAGGGTGGGCACGGTTGACGCTGTCCTTCACCAGCTTGACGCGCCAGACCAGGCTGGGGTCACTGGCCGAGCGCTGCACCAGCACACGGCGGCCGGCAGCATCCTGGCTCCATTCAAAGCGCAGCCGGCCATCGGGGTTGCGGATGATCGAAAGATCAGTGCCGGCCGGCGGCGCGGCAAGGTTGGAGGACTTCAGCGACGGATAGGCATCGGCGGTGCCGTGGCAATCCTTGCAACCGATTTCCACGCTGTTGGCGACTTCGCCGTGGATGAAGCCATTGCCATGGGCATCCTGGGCGAAGTGGCAATCGGCACACTGCATGCCCACTTCGGTGTGGATATCCATCAGGTGGACGGCCTTGCCGGCCTGGCCGGGGCCGGGCACGGCGGCGGGCTTGGTGAACTGCGGGTTGCCGGCCTTGCGGAATTTTTCCGGATCGTTCGGATCGACGATGTGGGCGGCATCGGTGCCCCATGTCGCCATGTTGCCGCCGGCATCGAGCAGATTGCCTTCGCGGTCACGCTTGTAGACGGCGCGGAAATTCCAGCCATGGCCGTGATAATCGGCGAACTGGGTATCCTTCATCTTGTCGTTGCGGTCATTCACGGTGCGCAGGAAATCCAGATCGCTCCACGAACCATGCGCGGCAGCCGCTTCCGGGTTGCGTTCGTTGGTTTCGCGCACTTCGGCGGCGGTCGGGTAACGCTGCTGCTTGAACAGGCGGGTATATTCCGCATCGCTCATGCCCGGCGGCTTGGGATAGGGATTGTCCTTGCCCGGCCACATCTGCGGCGCATCGCTTTCATAGTCCCACATCGTGTAGCCATAGTAGGTGTTCACGAACATGTTGGGCTGGTGCATGTGGCAATTCATGCACAGGCTGGACGGCATGGCGCGGGTGAAGCTGTGCTTGATCGGGTGGCCGCCTTCAGTCTTGTTGATGGTCGGATCGGCGGTTTGCGTCTGCCCGTCACGGCCGGCGGCGGCATACACGCTACTGTGCCGCACTTCGCGATCATTGGCATAAACGATGTGGCAGGAACCGCAGCCCGAGGTGCGATAATCGCCGGGCTGATCATTGGTGCCCATGAACCAGGTGAAAGGATCATTCAGGCGGGTCTTGTGGATGTTGATAACCGGCACGGCGATGCGCAGACCGGTGCCGGGGCCGCGGTTGGACTGGCGGATATCGGGGCGGCCCGGCTCTTCTAAGCGCTGGATGGAACCCAGCGAGTTGGGCAGGCCGATTTCCGGAAACGTGGGATTGATGTTGCGTCCGCCGCGTTCGAACACGCGGAAAAAGTCGCCGGGCGGGATGACCTGCCAAGCCGGCAGCGGGGCCAGGAACGGCAGAGCGCCGCGCGCCTTTTCCGCGTCAGACAAGACACCAACACCGCGACCACCAGCACCGGGACTGAACATCAGGCCGGGCAGGCTGTTGTCGTGGTGAGCGGCTGCACCATGGCCGGCCTTTTCGCCGTGGCCTGCGGTTTCGCCATGCTTCACGCCAACTTCACCATGGCCCGACGCGTCGCCGTTCCACGCGCCCAGCATGGCGCCGGCCTGACCGGGGCGATAATAGGCCTCGCCCAGCACGTAATTCTTGTACGGCAAGATGCCGTTGTTATAGGCCGCGCCGCCGAACAGCATGGCGCCGGTTGCCATCAGGCTGCGTTCGGCCCGCTCGATGATTTCAAGGTGGCAGGCGCCGCAGGCATCGCGTGAGGCGCGATAGTCCGACGGATTGACGAAGCGCACGAACTCCGGGGATTCGCGGTTGAGCAGCGTGTAGCTGCGCTTGGGATTGGCGGAAGACGGGAAATGCCAGGCTTCCGGGAAGGTTGGCAGCACATGGGCATCATCGCGCAGCTTGATGTAATTGGCGTCGGTCGCCGCCAGCCCGCCCGGCGCGACAATCTTGGCATCGCCGCCGTGGCAATCGGTGCAGCCCAGCACCACCGATTTGGGCGCGTGCATCGTCGCTTCGTCGCTGGCGGTGTGGCAGCTGATGCAGCCGGCGGATTTCGCCGCGGCCAGTTCCGGCGTCTGCCATTTCGGCGCCGGGCCGGCGTGTACCCGCGTATAATCGCGCGCCACCGGCTTTTCGCCTTCCGATGCGCCAAGAGAGATACCCATGCCGACCAGCGGCACCAGAGCGAGAAGAAGAAGGCGCTTCAACATGTCAATAAGCCAGCACAGCGTTGAACAGCACAGAGTAATATGACCCGGTGCGCGGGGCGTTGGTGAACAGGTCCTTGAAGCCGTCGCCGGGCTTCAGCAGTGCGCCCGACAGGCGGAACACCAGATTCTGGTTGAAGTGCGGGCGATAGGTCGCTGCCGTCGACAGATCCCAGCCGATGTCCTTGGGGATGGAGCCTTCCACGCGCAGCGCCTGCAGCGTGGCGGTGGTGGCAAACCACAAATGGTTCACATTGCCGCTGAACCTGAGTTCGGGCAGCACATCGAAATCGGCGCCGGCACCCAGCAACATGGTGCCGGGGTTGGTGAAATTGGCCTGACCCTGCTCCTTGGAAGAACGTAGATCGTTCAGGATGCCGTTGCGACTGTTGACCGAGATGGCACGGCCGCCACCGGCAAAGGGGATGGTCTGCCGGATCCAGTAACTGGTGTCGGAACCGGCGAACTGCGGGTTTTCAAAGATCGCCGAATAGCCGCTGTCCGTATCGTCAAACGGATTGGAATCGCCGCTGGCAAACAGCGCCGAACCGCGCACCCGCACCCAGCCGCGATCATAGCTTGGTTCGAACGCAGCAAACCAGCTGCTGATCTTCGCGCGCCGATCGGTGAAGATGTTGTTGCGGTTGCTGCCGGTGGCATAGGTGCCGCTGAAAGTGAGGTTCAGCCGGCCGATATGGCCATCGGCGTTGTAGCCCAGATACACGACATCATAGCTGCGCCCGCGCAAGGTGCCGAGCAGCGCCGGGCGGACCGGGAAGCCGTTGGTATCGACCTGCACATCATTGCGCTCGCGATTGGCGTTCCACGTCACGCTGATCTGGCTGGTCATCCCCGGCAGCGGCAGATCCTGCCGATAGAGATTGGCGACCAGCACATAATCCTTGCGCGGGCTGCGCAGCACGGCGTTCAGGCCCGAATTTGAATCCTTCTCCAGCCGCCAGAAGGCCGCAAGGTTGTATTGGAAGCGGTTGTTGTCGCGGTTGCCGAACAGGCGGATGCCGAGCTGGTTATCCTGAAACAGGAAGCCGCGGAAATCGCTGGAAAAGGGCTGGATGCCGATGCGGATCGAATCGAAATCGTACCGGTCCGACGTGTTCCTGAGGTGATAATCGAGGAACAATTCCTGCACGCCAACAAACGCATCGGTGCGCAAGGACCGTTTTGACGGCAGCACGGACAACACCCGGCGTTCCGTCACGTCGACATGGTTCATGTTGAACGCGATGGCGGCGCGAATTTCATATTCGGGCGGCTTGAAGGCGGTGCTGCCCTTGGTGAGCGCCGCGCCCAGGATGAAGGTCTGCGCAAACACTTCGCTATACTGGCGGCCAAACACGTCGTTGTTGCCCGGCCGCTCGGTCGTCTGCACGCCCACTGGGGTGGGAAAACTGCGCGGTTCGGCCAGCGTGTCGGAAATCGCCGTCAGCTGCACGAACAGATCGTGGGTGCCGCAGATCGGCCGATCACCCTTCAGCGTGTTCTGATTATACGGGTCTTTCCAGTTGGATTTCACCAGCCCCAGCGTCTCGATCAGGCGCCAGCGATCGGGCACCGGCAGATGATCGCTGGGGAAATCACCCTGTTTCGGCCAGGCGACAGCGCCCTGATTGGCCTGCACCACCGGATCCCACGTTTGCGGACCGCCAAACCCCGGCACGCGCCGGCCTTCCAGCGGCGCGGCATTCGGGTCAGTCGGGCCCGCTTCGGGTTCGCCGGGCAGGCGCTCCTTGGGCGGGGCGACCTTGGCATAGCAGTCAAACCATTTGCCAAACGGCTTGGCGATGACCGGCGAAGCTGTGGCCAGCAGCGGGATGAGCAGCAGCGCCCGCATCTGAGCGCGCGTCTGCGTCACTTCAGGCCCCGAACCCGGCCGGCAACCTGCGCCAGCGTCGCCCGGAACGCCGCCGGATCCCAGCGATTGGCGTCACGGGCCTGCGCATAGGCACGATCAAGGTCAGGCCGCAGCGCCATCGCCGCACCCCGATCAACCTGGCCCGACGTCACCAGCGCCGAAAGCAAGGTGTCCGCCGCCATCACCGCCTGCGCGCCGCCCTGATAATCGGTGTAGGCCGCCGCATTGCCAACCAGCACGGCATCGATCAGCGCAAAGGTCTGCGCCCGATCAAAACTGGTGCCGGCAAAGCGCCTGGCCAGCGTTGCCGCCGTCGCCTTCAGCGCCGCCGCTGCCTTCATGGCCCCAGCCCGATCGCCGCCCAGTGCCGCGTGGAAGGCGCGGCTCTGGCTGTCGAAGCTGCGTGCCACATCAGGCGCAGCGATGCGCGCGGCGGCGGCCAGCATGATCATCTGTTCATCGTTCCACACCGGCTGGCCCGGCGAAATCGGCCGCCAGCCGTTGGTGCGCGCCACGATCTGCGCCGCCGGATCGTCACTGAACGTGCGGTGGCAGCTGCGGCAATCGTAGAAGTAATAATCCGGGCCATTGAGGCGGCCCGAAGCGGCGGGCAGCAGCGACAGCGCCCGTTCCACGGCCATCGCCTGACCCACAGCCCAGGTCTTCACGCCGCCAGCGACAGGCTTGCGGGCCGCATAGTCGGCATCTTCGTCGTGGTGGCGTTGCAGCGAAGTGAACAGGTCAAGCTCGAAGGCGATGCGCGGGTGGCCGGCAGCCATGATGCGGTGGAACACGAATTGGCCCGGCTTGTCCGAACCGAAATGGCAATCCAGGCAGACGCCGGCCTTTACCGCCGGATCGTTCACAGCCCACATGCCCTTGGCAACATTGTCGGCGTGGGCCGCATTCACACTGGCATGGCTGGCCAGCCAACGGTCGGAACCGCCGTGGCACGCCTCGCAGCCAACGCCATCGGATTGCTGCCATTTCGGCCCGCGCACCGGCGCCGGATCGCCGTGGCAGCTGGTGCATTCCTTGGACGCAGCGACGTTGGCGATGCCCAGCCGCCGCCCGATGGCCTGGGCGCGCGGATCGTTCAGCACTTTCCAGGCCCGGCTGTGCACGCCGGTCAGGCTGGACGGGTCAGACCAGCTCATCACCTCGTTCTGGCGCACGCGCGGACCGGTAGCCTCCTGGCGGCCATGGCAGGTGGAACCGGCGCAGCTGGCGACGCCCTGATGCACGGCCCGATCAACCGGAGCGGCGGAAACGACGGATTCGGTGACCCCGAAGGCAAAAATAGCCGCAACGATCACGACTCGCAGCCATTGGCAGGCGATGCCCACCCATGTTGCAATCGTGCGGCTGTTCCCCGTTGCTAGCGGCTGCACTGTTCATTCCCCCCGGTGCGTTTCAGGGTAGCAAACTGCTGACAACATGCAAGCAATTGTCGTGTATCGCAGCGCAATATGACGCTATCTTCAAATTCTGGCCAAAGCCCATTGCAGCGCCGCGCCGGCTGTGATTACTTCCCTATTGATTTGAAGGAGTGAGCGCGGAAATCTCCGCATCGGCCCAGCAGAGGTCAGCCGCTCCTGCCATGATCTGGGGAGTGACCGATGGACCTGCACGCCAGCCTAGCCGCCGTTTCCGTTCGATCGATGGGCGATGCCCGCAAGGCCGCCGAAGCCATGCGCGACATTGTTCTGGAGCGCACTGGCCTTTACGTCATCGCGGTCGACAATATCGCGTCCAAGGCACCGATGGAGGATATCGACGGCAATATCCTGGCCGCCGATGTGTTCGGCTGGACCGGCGAGAACGAGCATTGGTGGAAGGACTCAAAGCTCGCCCTGTCATCGCCGCTGCCGCGCGCCTGCCGCTATGAATCCGAAGTGTTCTGGGCCAACGCCACCGGCTTTTTCACCCGCCAGCCCAACCCCTATCTCGACGAGATGAGCCTGGACAATTTCGAGAAGCGGGCGCTGACCAAGGCCGCCATCGTGGTGCCGGTGCATCTGCCCTTTGGCCAGATCGGCGCTGTCTGCTTGGTGTCCCGCGATGCCAGCCGCACCGATCTTTCGGCCGAATATGAACAATGGGCCGATATCCTGGCGCTGATGTCGCATCGGTTCCTCGCTGGCTATGTGAAGGCGCACCGCACGCGGCGCTGGCTGCCGACCGATTGCCAGCTCACCAAACGCGAAGTGGAATGCCTGCGCTGGGCCAGCATCGGCAAGACCGACAAGGAAATCAGCCTGATCCTGTCGCGCAGCCACGCCACCGTGCGGTTCCATATCCAGAACGCCGGCGAAAAATTGAACGCCGTCAACCGCAGCCAGACCATCTTCAAGGCCGCCCAGCTCGGCTATCTTGGCGCCGCAGCCTGATTCTTCGTTCATGGCGCGTGAAGCCGCCGCCCGCTATGGCGGTGGCATGAAGAAACTTGTTCTCTCCGCCCTGTTGCTCGCCGCGCCGGCCAATGCCACCAGTTTGGCCCCCATAACTTTGGCCGATGTGGCCGTGTCGCTGAAAGGCACCACCAGCCTGTCGGCCGATTTCACCCAGGCCGGCGCCGATGGCCGTGTGCTGGCAGGTAAATTGTGGCTGGCCCGCCCGGGCAAGGTGCGATTTCAGTACAACACGGCAAAGATGCTGCTGGTTGCCAATGGCCGCACGCTGTCGTTCATCGATTACGAGGTTCGCCAGGTCAGCCAGTGGCCGGTGCGGCGCACACCGCTGCAGATCCTGCTGGCCGCCGAACCCGATCTTGCCCCCATCGCCCGCATCACCGCCGATACGCCCGACGGCGTGGAAGTCGCCGCCCGCGATCCCAAGCGGCCGGAATTCGGCACGCTTTCCATCCGGTTCGTGCGGGCAGCCGGCGCGCCCGGTGGCCTGGCTTTGTCCGGGTGGACGGCTCTGGACGCGCAGGGCGGTCGCAGCGAGGTCCGGCTGACCAATGTGCGCTATGGTGCCAGCATGGCCGGCGTGTCGTTCGGCTTTGCTGATCCGCGCCGCGATGGGCCCCGATAAACCTGAATCTCAAGCTGAACGCAGATTGCAATTCCTGTTCAGCTTGGGGCAAGGTCGAATCGATCATAACGGTTTCATCAGGCGGTTGTTGCTGCTGGGTTTGCCCCCTGTTGACCGGCAGTGACAAGGATCCAAACACCCCGCCTGGTTGCGTGACGAGCGCAGACAAGACCCCTGGCACCACGCCCCCGGTGCCAGGGGTCAACTGTTTTCTGGACAGGTGACGAAGCCCGCCGCTTCGCCTAAACGCTGCCTATGTCTCTCCGTATCGCCACCTGGAATATCAACAGCGTTCGCGCCCGCGCCGACATCGTCGAGCAGTTTCTGCGCGATCATCAGCCCGATGTGCTGTGCCTGCAGGAAACCAAGGTCGCCAACGACGTTTTCCCGCACGCCCTGTTCGAACAGCTCGGCTACACCCACCGCATCCTGAACGGCCAGCGCATGCACCATGGCGTTGCCACCATCGCGCGCGTGCCGCTGGACGGCGCCTGGCGGTACGACTGGCAGGACAATGGCGAGGCCCGCCACATCGGCGTGCGCCTGCCCGGCGGCGTGCTGCTGGAAAACGTGTACGTGCCCGCCGGCGGCGACGTGCCCGACCGCGAGGTGAACCCGAAATTCGGCCAGAAAATGGATTTCATCGAGCGCATGACCCGCTGGTCGGAAGGGCTGAAGGAACCCGCCGTCATCGTCGGCGATTTCAACGTCGCGCCGCTGGAATGCGATGTGTGGAACCACAAGGCGCTGCTGGATGTCGTCAGCCACACGCCGATGGAAGTCGACGCGCTGAACGGCCTGCAGCAGAGCCACGACTGGGTTGATCTTGGCCGCCACTTCAACCCGGCGCCGGAGAAATTCTTCACCTGGTGGAGCTATCGCAACATCGATTGGCGCCTTTCGGATCGTGGCCGCCGGCTCGATCACATCTGGGCCTCGCCCAGTGTCGCCAAACAGGCCACCGGTTTCGAAGCCATCAGGGACGCCCGCGACTGGGGCAAGCCGTCTGACCATATCCCGCAGATCGTGACGCTCGACCTGTGAGCATCGCGGCCAATTATCTGGCCGAAGCCGCAAGCGACGCCCTGCGCCGTGGCCGCGCGATCGGTGTGGGCAGCCTCGCCATCTTGTCGGCCGAACTCGCCGATGCCGACACGCTGGCCGGGCTCGAAAGCCAAGCCCGCGCCGGCCTGATCATCACCGCGCGCCGCGCTGCCGTGCTCAACCTCGCCAACCAGATCGCCGCCGCCGCTCCCGATCCGGAACCGGTGTGGGTTGACCGGCCGGACTGGCTCGATCTGCCCGGCAGCCGCGCGGTGGCCGATCCGGTGCTCGATCTCGCCACGCCTTTCAAGGGCCCGTTCCGCACCCGCGCCCTGGCCAGCGATACCGCGTCGGCGCGTGCCGCCATCGCACTGGTCAAGCACGCCGGGCTGATCCCCGCCGTCTATGCCGTGCCGCTGGCCGGGGCGGACGTGGCGGTGACTTGCCCTTCCGAAGCCGCACTGGCCCTGCCGGCGTCTGTGGCCCGCGTTCACATCTCTGCCCGAGCCCGCCTGCCGTTGGCCAGCGCCGAAAACACCGAGGTGGTTGCCTTTCGCCCCGACGATGGTGGCCCGGAACATCTGGCGCTCGTTATCGGTGATCCCAACCTCACCCAGCCGGTGCTGGCCCGGCTGCACAGTTCCTGCCTCACCGGCGATGTGCTGAGCAGCCTGAAATGCGATTGCGGCCCGCAGCTCCACACCGCGCTGGCCGCCATCGCAGCCAATGAAGGCGGCGGTATCCTGCTGTATCTGCAACAGGAAGGCCGCGGCATCGGCCTGCTCAACAAATTGCGCGCCTATGCCCTGCAGGATCAGGGCTGGGACACCGTCGACGCCAACACCCGCCTCGGCTTCGAACCCGACGAGCGTGACTTTTCTCTGGCCGCCGCCATGTTCAAGGCCCTCGGTGTTTCCAGCGTGTCATTGATGACCAACAACCCGCTGAAGGTGGACGGCCTCGCTGCCCACGGCTTCACCGTTGCCCGTGTCGCCCACGACATGCCGCCCAACCCGCACAACGCCGCCTATCTCGCTACCAAGCGCGACCGGCAGGGCCACTTGCTGTGACCATCTTCCGCGCCAACCCTGCCACCGGCACGGTCAGCGCATTCGGCGAAACCCACGCCGCCAGCTTCGGCAAGGGCGGTTTCTGCGCGGGCGCCGACAAACGCGAAGGCGACGGCAAGACCCCGCTTGGGCTGTGGCCCATCCGCGCCGCGCTCCTGCGCCCCGACCGCCTGCCCGCACCGCACACCGCCCTCCCTTGGCGCTGGCTGCGCCCGTGGGACGGCTGGAGTGATGGCGCCGCCGACCCGGCCTACAACCGCCCCGTCACCATCCCGCACCCCCATAGCCACGAAGCCCTGTGGCGCGGCAATCACGCCTACGACATCATCCTGGTGCTGGCCCACAACGATGCGCCGCCCATCCCCGGCCTTGGCAGCGCCATCTTCTGGCACGTTCGCCAACCCGATGACCGCCCGACCGAAGGATGCGTGGCGATGAAACGGGATGTGCTGACGCGCTGGCTGGAGGCGATGGCGCCGGGTGATTCCGTGGCGATTTCGGCGGAGTAAAAAGGCGGCCTCCAAGGGCACCCATCGAAACTGTGTTTCGATGGGACCCGCCGCGGGCAGGGGCTGAGCCCCAGCACCCACTTTCGTTTTTTAGCAGCGCAGCGACAAAGCGCCTGTGCTCAGATGTCGTTTGCGACGCGGCGGTTACCATTATATGACGCAACGATGACAGTGTTGACCGAATCGATCCGTCCACCCTCCAAGATGTTGTGGGCTGCAGAACTGCCGCGTGCTGCCTGGACCGTGATGAACCTGCCACGCCACAAAAGCCTGCTGCGCAACGAACATCGGGGTGACGGCCGCCCGGTGATGCTGCTGCCTGGCCTGATGCAAGGGGAACGGGCGTTCTTCCCGCTGCAACGCTTCCTGCGGAAGCGTGGCTACCAGGCGAATAGCTGGGGTTTGGGCCGCAACTTTGGCGCGCGGACGACCGGCGCGCAGGCCGAACAGCTGATCGAACGCCTTGAAGCGATTGCGGCCACAAACGGCCCGGTGACACTCATCGGCGTCAGCCTTGGCGGCATGATGGCGCGGCTGGTCGCGCAACGCCGGCCCGATCTGGTGCGCGAAGTCATCACCATCAGCTCGCCGTTCGCCGGCAGTGGAAAGTCCACCAATGTCTGGCGGTTCTTCGAGTGGCTCACCGGAGAACGGCTCGATGATCCGGCGGTGGCCGCCCGCAGCGCCGAAATCGCCGCTCCCCTCTCCGTGCCCAACACCGCCATCTGGAGCCAGTCCGACGGGTTGGTCGCCGGCCAGATCTGCCGCGACAGCCACGGCCAATCGATCGAAATCAGCAGCAGCCACCTCGGCGTCCAGCTGCGTGCCGACGTTTTCCTCGCGGTCGCGGGCGTCCTCGAAGGCGGTTGAGCAAAGGCCTTTTCGTGCCGGGGGGCCTGCTCGGGGCGCGGAGGCGATTTCAGCGGATTGAAAAAGGGCCTGCGGCGGGCAAGGGCTGAGCCCCTGCACCCACTTCCGATTTTGGGTGCGCTGGCTGAGAGAGTGTCCGCTTGCGACCCGCTGGCGGACAATGGTGATCAAAAGCGCGGATTAGAGTTGCGCTGGTCCTTGGGAGGCGGGGCAACGACATCCCAATGCTCCACGATCTTGCACTCTTTGAGGCGGAAAATGTCCGCAATCGCGTACGCCGGCGCTCCCTCCGCCGGAGTGAACCGGGCATGCAAGAAAACGAGATCGCCTTCGGCAATCGTTCGCAACACATCCCAACGGGGCTGTGGTACCTCAGCAATCAGCTCCTCAAGAAAGGTTGCAGCCGCTTCGCGCGTGCCTTGCGGCACATCGGGTTTATGTTCGACAAAGCCAGGCGCCATGTATCGCTCGAAAGCGTAGCGAGGCTGACGTCCGATCAGGCCCTCCGTGTAAAACGCCAGCACAACGCGACGGTTCGAGGCGGGTGAGCCGTCGCAACCATGGGCAGCTTGAGCGGTGCCAACGGAATGGGTTGCGCAGCCACCCAGGAACATCATTGCCGCCGCGACCGCAAACTTGTGACCTGCCATTTATACCCCTCGCCCATTCGGCGGAAGCCTAGCACTGGAATGTCTGATTTTCACCCCACAGCTGCCGATGCGCGCCGCCCGAAAACAAAAATGGGTGCAGGGGCTTAGCCCCTGCCCGCCGAAAGCTCCTCTTATCTCAACGCCTCATCATACCAGGCCGCCACGTCGTCCCGCATCTTGGCCAGCTCGCTTTCGGCCAGATAGATCATGTGGCCCGACTGGTAATAGGTGAACTTGATGTTCCGGTTCAGTTCTGCGGGCAGCAGCATGTGGCTGGCGTCGAATTCGGCGCCGTAGAACGGCGTCGCCATGTCGTAATAGCCGTTCAGGAACAGGACTTTGAGTTTCTGGTTCGCGCGCATCGTGTAGGCGAGATCAACCGCGGTGTTGGGGGTCGTCTGCGGGCCGCCGCGCGGTGGGCGGTGCGACCAGTCCCAGTTCCAGCCCGGTTCGCGGGCGGAGAGTTTGTAGGGCAGCTCGGTTTTCACGCCGAGGATCTTCACTGCATAGTCGTGGAAGGCGCTGACGTATGCGCCGGTGATGGCGGTGGAGGCGGGGTCTTCATCCGGCTGCGCGGCATTGGCGTCGGTGGGCAGCAGCGTGTAGCGCGCGTCGAGGCGGCCAATCGAAAGGCCGCGCGGGCGCAGCAGTTCGGTCATGAAATGCTGCAGGTCGACCCGCAGATTGGCGCGCTTGAGGAAATCGAGCGGCAGCCCGGTGTAGGCGTTCATCTGGCGCGCGATGGCGTCCTTTTCAGCCTCCGAAATGCTGCTGCCCTTGGCCAGGGCAGCGGCATAGGGCCCGGACACAAAGCCGCGCACTTCGTTCACAAACGCATCAAGATCAGCCGGCTTCTGGCCGGGCAGCGTACCGTGATACCAGGCCGTCGCCGCATAGCCGGGGAACAGCACCATGTGATTCTGATCATAGCCGGGCTGGCGGACGCCATAGTTCATGATGGTGGAGAGCAGCGCGACGCCGGTCAGCGACATGCCGCGATCTTCCATCATCGCCGCCACCGCGCCGGAACGCAGCGTGCCATAGGATTCGCCGAACAGGAATTTCGGCGATTTCCAACGGTTGTTCTTGGCGACATAGCGCATGATCGCGCGGGTGAAGGCATCGGCATCCTGATCGACACCGTTGAAATCCTTACCGGTCTTTTCGCCCAGTGGCCGCGACCAGCCGGCCCCCATGGCATCGATGAAGACGATATCGGTCTTGTCGAGCAGGCTCCAAGGGTTCTGGGTGACGCTGTACTGATCGGGGGTCACATAGACCGGCTTGTCGGTCTTCACGCGCACCGGGCCGAAGCTGCCCATGTGCAGCCAGATCGTCGCCGAACCCGGCCCGCCATTGTAGAAGAAGGTGACGGGCCGCCCAGAACCTGCTGAACCTTCGCCAGTGGTGTAGGCGGTGTAGAAAATGCTGCCGGTGGGCTTGGCGTTGTCGTCACGGATGGTCAGCGTGCCGGCGGTGGCGGTGTAGGCGACGGGTTTGCCCTTGATGCTGACG
>NZ_JANPML010000106.1:0-1635 GCF_031422795.1 Sandarakinorhabdus sp. | reverse complement strand
AGGGCGGTTGCCAAATGCATTGACCGTCCCTCACGCCGTGGCATCTTGTGACGCAAGGGCCGCAATCGGCCAGCAGGGGAGACGGTGATGCGGCGCGGAATCATTGCGGCGGCGGTGCTGCTGGGCGGCGCCGGTTTGCTGACCAGCTGCGACGGGCCAAAGGTCACCGCAAAAAGCGATGCCGCCGTGCGGGAAAGCGAATTTCCGCAGCGACCGCTGTGGGGCGATACCCACCTCCACACGTCGAACTCGGTGGACGCCTTCGGCTTCGGCGTGCGGCTTGGCCCAGACGACGCGCTGCGCTTTGCCCGCGGCGAGGAGGTGACCTCCACCACCGGCATCAAGGCGAGACTGTCCCGCCCACTGGATTTCCTGGTGGTGACCGATCATGCCGAACTGATAGGCGGCACCAAGGCCCTGGCTGATGCGCCGCGACTGCTGATCCGTGATGCCACCATGCGGCGCTGGCACGACATGATGAACGAAGGCCCGGCTGGATCGCAGCGGGCGATGGCCGAGATGCTCGACATGCGTGGTCGCAACGCGCTGCCGCCATCGATGACCAACCCCGAAGGCGCCGCGACACGCACGCACGATGTGTGGAACGCCAATATCAACGCGGTGGAGCGCTACAACGAGCCCGGCACGTTCACCGCCTTCCACGGTTTTGAGTATTCATTGATGCAGGGCGGCAACAATCTCCACCGCAACCTCATCTTCCGGGATGGAGAGGACAAGGTGCGCTCTGTGGTGCCGATCGATTCCACCTACAAGGAAACGCCCGACGAGATCTGGAATTACATGGAGGCCTATGAAAAGGCCACCGGCGGCCGCGTGCTGGCCATCCCGCACAACGGCAATCTTTCCAACGGCCTGATGTTCGAACTGACCCAGCCCGGCGGCGGCCCGATGACGGCCGCTTATGCCAAACGCCGCGCCCGGCTTGAACCGCTGGTGGAAATCACCCAGATCAAGGGCGACAGCGAGGCCCATCCTTTCCTGTCTCCCAATGATGAATTTTCCGGATATGGCGTTACCGGCTGGGAGTTGAACAATCTGCTCGGCAACCAGCCAAAAGTGCCTTCCATGTATGCCGGCGAATATGTACGCGAGGCCTTGAAGCGCGGCCTGGCGTTGGAAGCGCAGACCGGCGTGAACCCCTATAAATTCGGCGTCATCGGCTCGACCGACAGCCACACCGCGCTCGCCACCGCCGACGAAAACCAATATTTCGGCAAGCATACTGGCAACGAACCCAACCCGAAACGTGCGACAGCGCCGCAAAATCTGGGCACGCGCCAGGGCCGTTTCGGCTGGCACTATCTCGCCAGTGGCTATGCCGCAGTGTGGGCCAAGGCCAACACCCGTGCTGCCATTTTCGATGCGATGATGCGCCGCGAGGTTTATGGCAGCACCGGCCCGCGCATGACAGTGCGGGTGTTTGGCGGCTGGGATTTCACGCCTGACGATCTGAAGGGCGATTGGGTGCGCGCCGGCTATGCGCGCGGCGTGCCGATGGGTGGGGAATTGAAACCGGGCAAAGGCGGCGCACCGCGCCTGTTGATCTCGGCCCTGAAAGACCCGGAAGGCGCCAATCTCGACCGTGTGCAGGTGGTGAAAGGCTGGATCGACAGC
>NZ_JANPML010000105.1:0-2357 GCF_031422795.1 Sandarakinorhabdus sp. | reverse complement strand
CACCCGCGGCCTGCACCGCAAGCAGCGCCAGAAGGCGCCGTGGCCGGTGGTGGCATTGGTGGGCTATACCAACGCCGGCAAATCCACCCTGTTCAACCGGCTGACCGGCGCCGAAGTTCGTGCCGAGAATCTGCTGTTCGCCACGCTTGATCCCACCATGCGCGCCATCAAGCTGCCGGGGCACGACAAGGTGGTCTTGTCGGATACGGTGGGTTTTGTTTCCGATCTGCCGACCCAACTTGTGGCCGCCTTCCGTGCCACGCTCGAAGAGGTGATGGAGGCCGATCTGATCATCCACGTGCGCGACTTCAGCCACCCCGACAGTGATGCGCAGGCGCAGGATGTGATCGATGTGCTGACCAGCCTGGGCCTGGCCCCCGGCCAGCGCGAGACGCCGATGATCACGGTTTTCAACAAGATCGACGCGCTTGATGTCGAACAACGTGAAGCGGTGCAGGGGCAGGCCGGCGATGATGCCATCCCGGTTTCGGCGCTCACCGGTGAAGGGCTGGAACGGCTGCAGGCCGCGATGGATCTTACCTTGCGCAGTGGTGCCCGCGTCCACCGCATCACGCTGCCAATGATCGATGGTCGCCGACTTGCCTGGTTGCACAGCCATGGTGAAGTTGTGGGCCAATCCGGCGATGAGGACAGCCTGACCGTCAATGTGCGTCTGTCAGACAAGGACAAGGCGCGGTTTGACGCGATGATGTGAGAATCGGGGCGTTGCGGCTTTTGGCCTTCCCCCCACGGCAATGCTTTGGCAAAAGGGGGCATGCGCGCCCGCTTCCCCCTTCTGGCGCTGGTCCTGGCTCTATTGGCCGCGCCGGTTCGTGCCGATGAAACCCCGGTTTCACCCCAGCAACAGGCCGCGTTTGCCGAATGGCTGAACCTGTATCGTGCGCAGGCCACGGCGCGTGGGTTGAAACCGGAATGGCTGGACACGACGCTGAGCGATGTGAAGCTGGTGCCGCGCGTGATTGGCGCTGATCGCAACCAGCCCGGCGGTGCCGCCAAACCGATCCGTTTCCCCGACTATCTGGCTTCCAAATTCCGTGGTGACCGCATCCCCCACGGTCAGCGCCAGTTTGCCGCCAACCGGGAATTGCTCGCCCGGGCAGAAACCAGCAGCGGTGTTCCCGCCGCCGTGATCGCCGCCATCTGGGGCATCGAAACCAGCTATGGCCGTGTGTTAGGCCGCTATGATCTGCCGTCCGCGCTGGCGACGCTGGCCTTTGATGGCCGCCGCCGCGATCTGTTCACCCGTGAACTCGATGCCGCCGTGCAGATGGTGGGCGAAGGCCGGGTGGCACGCGAGGCGATGAAGGGCAGCTGGGCCGGCGCCTTTGGCCAGACGCAGTTCTTGCCCAGCAGCTACCTTGCCTATGGACGCGACGGCGATGGCGATGGCAAGGTCGATCTGTGGGGCAGCCAGGCGGATGTGTTTGCCTCCATCGGCCACTATCTGGCCAAAAGTGGCTGGCAGCCGGGCGAGGCCTGGGGCTTTCGCACGCTGGTGCCCGACGCTTTTGATCGCGCCAGTGTGGCCGCCAGCGAAGCACCCAGCCGCTGCATCACGCCGCTATCGCGCCACAGCGCCTTGAAGCCGGCGCGCGAATGGCGCAGCCTGGGCTTCACGCCGGTCAACGGCAGCTGGCCGACTGATAGCGTGATGATGAGCCTGATCGAGCCTGATGGGCCAGCGCAGGGGGCCTATCTCGTCACCCGCAGCTATCGCGCTGTGCTCGGCTATAATTGTTCCAACCTCTATGCCTTGTCGGTGACATTGCTGGCCGATGCGATCAGCTTGCCGGCGGCACCGCCAGCGCTGGCAGGAAGCGCGCCTTGAGCCAGCGCGGGTTGCCGATACTGGCCCTGCCGCTGCTCGCCGGGCTGTTGCTGGCGGCCTGTGGCGGCAAACCAACGCCGCGCACCGCAGCCAGCACGCCGCCAGCCAACCGCGGAATCGACCTTTCCGACGATACTGGCGCTGTTGCCCGCGATGCCGCCCGTATGGGCAAATGGCCGGTGAAGATCGGCAAGCCCTATCAGGTCGCCGGCATCACCTATTACCCGGCAGACGACCGCGAATACCGCGAAGAAGGCGTGGCCAGCTGGTATGGCCCCGGTTTTCACGCCGGCAGCACCGCCAATGGTGAACGCTACGACCAGGATGATCTCACCGCCGCGCACCGCACCTTGCCGATGCCGAGTTGGGTGCAGATCGAAAATCTCGACAATGGCCGCAAATTGACAGTGCGCATCAACGATCGCGGCCCGTTCGCGCGTGGCCGGATCATCGATCTGTCGCGCAAGGCGGCACAATTGCTGGGCGTGGATCGGGCCGGCACCGCGCG
>NZ_JANPML010000104.1:0-1501 GCF_031422795.1 Sandarakinorhabdus sp. | reverse complement strand
CTGACGGTGGACCTGCCGACCCCCGGCGCCCGCTACCGCGATGTGCGTTCCAGCCTGACCGGCGCGCCGGGCCTGGCCGGCACGTTGCACCGTGCGGCCCAGGTGGCGGCGCGGCCGCACTGGGCGGTGGATGTCGGGCTGCTTGGTGGGCCGGTAGCGATGGGCAATCTCACGCAGCTGGTTGGGGCCAAGGCGCCGCTTTCCGACTATCTCGGCTGGATCGCGCGCAATTTCGATGCCAGCGCCGATTGGGATCGGCTGGCGTGGGTGCGCTCGCTGTGGCCGGGGCCGCTGATCGTGAAGGGGATTCTCCACCCGGACGATGCGGCGCTGGCGGTGCAGCACGGCGCGGATGCCATTGTTGTTTCCAATCACGGCGGCCGGCAGCTGGATGGCGCGATATCGGCGGCGCGGGCGCTGCCGGCGATCATGGATCGATTGGGCGGCTGCATCCCGGTGCTGGCCGATGGCGGTGTGCGATCCGGCCTCGACGTGTTGCGCTATGTCTCTTTGGGCGCGGCCGCGGTGATGATCGGCCGGCCCTGGGTGTGGGGGCTGGGCGCTGGCGGGCAGGCCGGGGTGACGCATGTGCTGCAACTGATCCGTGCCGAGCTGGAAACCGCGATGGCGCTGACTGGTCGCACCCGGCTGGCCTGATGGCGAAATCCTCTGTATCGGCTGAGCTATGACCGACCGGTTGACCATCGCCTTTGCCCAACTGAGCGCCAGTGTTGGCGATCTTGCCGGTAATGCCGACGCCATATTGGCTGCCCGCGCCAAGGTGGCCGGGGCCGATCTGCTGGTCACGCCCGAACTGTCGGTGGTGGGCTATCCGCCGGAAGATCTGGTGTTGAAACCCGCCTTTGTCGCGGCGGCGCGCGTGCAGGTGGAACGGCTGGCAGCGGCCACATCCGATGGTGGCCCGGCGCTGCTGGTCGGCACGCCGTGGGCCGAAGACGGCCATGTTTACAACGTGATGGCGCTGCTCGATGGCGGCCGCATTGCCGGTATCACCCGAAAACATGATCTGCCCAACTATGGCACGTTCGATGAAAAGCGGGTGTTTGCCGCCGGGCCGCTGCCGGGGCCGCTGGTGTTTCGCGGCGTGCGCCTGGGCGTGCCGATCTGCGAGGATATCTGGTCGCCCGAGGTGTGCGAGTGCCTGACTGAAACCGGCGCTGAACTGCTGATTGCCCCCAACGGCAGCCCGTTCGAGCTGGGCAAGGACGATGTCCGCCTGAACGTCGCGGTGGCGCGCGTGGTCGAAACCGGCTTGCCCTTGGCTTATCTCAACCGCGCTGGCGGACAGGATGAACTGGTGTTCGATGGCGCGTCCTTCGTGCTGAATGCCGATCGCACCCTGGCCCACCAGCTGCCGATGTGGGACGACGATGTGCGGCTGACGCACTGGCAGCGCGGGCCGCAAGGCTGGCACTGCACGCCGGGTGAAATCACCACGGCGGATGACGAACTCGCCGCCATCTATCACGCGATGCTGGTT
>NZ_JANPML010000103.1:0-3078 GCF_031422795.1 Sandarakinorhabdus sp. | reverse complement strand
GCCGGGTTTCAAGGAAAAGAGCGTCGACAAACTGCTCGCCGCCATCGACGAGCGGCGGGGCGTGAGCCTTGATCGCTTCCTGTTCGGCCTTGGTATCCGCCACGTGGGCGAGACGACGGCACGCGATCTGGCGCGGGTATTCCGGTCAGCGCCGGCGGTGCAGGACGCCGCGACCGCCGAAGATGCCGTGAACCGGCTGACGGCGGTGGGCGGCATCGGCAAGGTGGTGGCCGAGGCTCTGATCGATTTCTTCGCCGAGCCGCACAATCGGCAGACCCTGGCTGATCTGCTTGCGCACGTGACGCCGCAACCGCTGCCAGAGGTCAAGCAGACCGGCCTTTCAGGCAAGATCATCGTGTTCACCGGCAGTCTGGAGAAGTTCACCCGCGAGGAAGCCGAAGCCCTGGCCGAGCTGCTGGGCGCCAAAACGTCGGGCAGTGTTTCGGCGAAAACCAGCCTGCTGGTGGCGGGTCCGGGGGCGGGGTCCAAACTGGCCAAGGCGCAAGCCTTGGGAATTCAGGTGGTTGACGAAGATGGCTGGCTGGCATTGGCAGCGCAGGCGCAATCTGAATCCTGATCGGACATAGTCCATGCGTTGATTGCATGGCTGATCCTGAATCTGCTGCACTGCAACAACGACGAAGTTGGTCGTATATCCGGGCACGTCATCAGGGAATTGGCCCGGGTGACGCGTTAAGGAGCGTAACAATGAAGGTCTTGTCGACTGAATTTGAACCGCAGGTGCGTGGCTTGCCGGTTGCCGACGTATTGGCCCCGATCCGTCCCCTGCCGATCCGTAAACGCCGCGTCATGCTGACGCCGGCGTTGATCGAAGCCCGCCTGTTCCACGCGCTCTAAGCGCTGGAACGGGGCAAACATCCGGATTCAAATAGGTTTTTTCGTCAGTACCAGGCAAGGCCATTCCGCCTTGCGGTCCATCGGCCACGCCGGCACCAACCCGTGCCGGCGATAGGCGTTGGCCACGGCGCGTTGCTGGCGATCCAGCAGCCCGGCCATTACCAGTACGCCGCCAGGCGCGATGACGCGTGATAAATCCCGTGCCAGGGCGATCAGCGGCGGCGCCAGTATATTGGCCAGCACCAGATCATAAGGCGCGCGATTGTTCAACGCGGGGGCGCTAAGCCCCGGTGTGACGGCCAGAGCCATGCGGCCAATGCATGCACCTGCGACAAAATGGTTCAGCGCCATATTCTGCGCCGTCACGTCGATGGCGATGGGATCGATGTCGCTGGCGATGCAGTTGGCCGCACGCTGCTGGCGCAGGGCCGCCATCGCCAGCACACCTGTGCCCGTGCCGATATCGGCGATATTGGTAAAGCGGCGCAGTTTGCCCAGCCGGGCAATGGCGGCAAGGCAACCGTGCGTGGTGGCGTGCTGGCCGGTGCCAAAGGCCAGGCCGGCCTCGATCTGCAAGGCCCAATCGCCGATCCGCACGGCATCGGCATGATCAGCGGTGTGGACCAGAAAACGCCCGGCGCGCACCGGTTCCAGCCCGCGCTGCGACAGGGTGGTCCAGTCGGCTTCGGCCAGTTCTTCCAGGCAGGGATCAGCAGCCGACGGGAACAGGGCAACAATCTGATCCACGATCGCCGCTGCTGGCTGTTCGGCAAAATAGGCGGTCAGCACCCAATCATCGGGTTTCGACGGATCAGGTTCCTCGACATTCAGCGTTGGCGGATCGTCGATCAGATCAAACAGATCGGGCAGGGATTCAGCCTCGGCGCGGTTCACGGCAAAGCGCAATG
The DNA here is from genome assembly GCF_031422795.1 of Sandarakinorhabdus sp. Classification (GTDB taxonomy): domain Bacteria; phylum Pseudomonadota; class Alphaproteobacteria; order Sphingomonadales; family Sphingomonadaceae; genus Sandarakinorhabdus. The sequence continues at coordinate 1,312 of NZ_JANPML010000103.1, read as the reverse complement.
TCCAGCTCATGCGGCGGCGACGGCGCCATTGGCCCAGACATGGCTGCAATTCAGCGCCGCTGCCGTCGTGCCGGATTCGAGCCCAGCCACGGTGATCCAGCCCTGTTCGCGCAGGCTTGTGCCAACGGCAGCCATTGTGCCCAGTGGCAGCAGCACGCGCGGGCGAGCTTCCTGGCCCAGACCCAGATCAACCAGCCCATCGACATAGAGCGAGAAGCCGATGGCCGCTTCCTGCCGGCCATCGGCGTGCGCCACCATATAGGCGCCGCCGCGGCCGACTTCGGCCATCAACCCGGCACCGAACAATGAGAAGCCGAGCCAGGTCTGATATTCAAAGCCGTGGCGTTCGGTGGGATCAAGCGTGACCGAAATATCCGCCTGCCCACTCGCCAGCCCCCCGGCCAACATCGCAATCGCATCCAGGCGGGCCAGCACGGCATCGGGCAGATCCAGCAGCTTCAGCGCGGCCAGTGCGGCCTGCACCGGGCCAGCAGCGGCAATCAGCGGCACAAACTGGGCTGCGCCGGCGGAGCGCAGGGCGCCAACATCCTTGCCATCCAGCCATGCCCGCACCTGCGCAAGGCTGGCCGTGCCCAGCGCCCAGCCAGCAGCAGCCAGATCGGCCACCAGCGTTGGCATGGTGAGATCGACCGAAAGGCCGGCAAGGCCCGTGGCGGTGAGGGCTTCGACCGCGACGGCCAACACCTCGGCAGCAGCGCCAGCGCTGTCGCTGCCGATCAGTTCAGCGCCGGCCTGGGTGCGTTCGCGTTCGGGGGAAAGCTGGTCACCGCGCACGCGCGCGACCTGCCCGGCGTACATCAGGCGCAGTGGGCGGGCCTGCCCGGCCAGCCGCGTGACGGCAATGCGGCCAACCTGGCCAGTGATGTCAGACCGCAGGGCCAGCGTCATCTGGCTGACAGGGTCGGTGAAGCGCAGGCGTTCACGGCTGCTGCCGCTGGCCAGACTGGCTTCATACTCGATCAGCGGCGGCGCTACCCGTTCATAGCCATGGGCGGCGCAGACATCGGTGAGCGTGCGCACAAGGCTGGCCAGCGCCTGCGCCTGTGGCGGCAAACGATCGCGATGCCCTTCGGGAAGGTGGCCGAAACTTGTCTTGGGGCGGCGGTTAGCCGGTTGGGGGTGGGTGGGCAAGGCCAACTGCTCCCCTCCCGTTGAGCTTCGCTCGACTGCGTCTCAGGGGAGGGGCTGGGGGTGGGGTCGCCGCGATCGAGGATGGTCCGCCGCCGCACGGCCCCACCCCTAACCCCTCCCCTGAAGGGGAGGGGAATAGGTAGGATCACACAAAGCGCAG
>NZ_JANPML010000102.1:0-1831 GCF_031422795.1 Sandarakinorhabdus sp. | reverse complement strand
CGCACGCTGCTGCCGGGCGCGCTGGTCGCGCTGTTGGCGGCGTTGCTGGTGGGGCAATTGCTGATGCCATCGGCGGTCGAACTGCCCGATGCGCAGATCGGTCGGCCGCTGCGGCTGGCGCCGCTGGTCGTGCCGCGCGTGGCCATCGATTCCGAAATGCTGGCGCGGCCGCTGTTTTCACCCAATCGACGCGACGATGCCGAAGCGGTTGTCAGCAAGGCTTCACCGCTTGAAGGCGCCCGCGCTGTCGGCGTCATCAGCTCGCGCCAAACCGCGCGGGTTTACCTGCAGGCGCCCGACGGCACCGTTAGCCGGATCGCAATCGGCGGCCTCTATCGCGGCTGGCGCCTGGCCCGGATCACGCCAAACCCGATATTCGTGCGCGGTATCGAAACGATCGTCTTGCCGGTTGCGGCAAGCGCCCCCCCGGTTGCGCCCACAGCGGCCGCGACGGAACAGTCGGAAGAAGAAGAACCGCAATGAACCGTCAATTGCCGCTCACCCTGCTGATCACTGCCGCAGTCGCCGGTTGCACGCCGCCGCCAGCGCTCGCGCCTTTGCCGCCGCCCGATCCGGAGTTCACCGGCCAGCCCCCGTCCCTGTCCCCGCCCCCGTCCCTGTCCCCGCCCTCGTCCCCGCCCACAGCTGTTCCGGCTACCGATCCGACGGTCCGCGCGACGATCGTCGCCGGCACGCCGCCGACGCCGGTACGGACGCCATCGGCGCTGGCGGTGCGGCCCGGCGATATCGCACTGAATTTTCCGGCCGCTGATGTGCGTGTCGTGGCGCAAGGCGTGTTGGGCGATATCCTGCGGGTGCCGTTCACCGTCGCGCCCAGCACGACGGGCACGGTCACACTGGTGACCGCATCACCGGTGCCACGGTCCAGTGTCTTCGCCCTGCTCGAAGAGGCGCTGAAGGCATCGAATCTGGCGATCACCCAGATGGGCGGCCTGTTCACCATCCGGCCCCTCGACGAAGCCCGCAATCAGGGCGTGGTCGATGGCGGCGGTGTCGCCGGCTTTGCCACGGAACCGGTGGCCCTGCAGTTCGTCAACGCCGAAGAAATGCGCAAGCTGCTCGATGGCGTGGTGCCCGGCGTGGTTGCCCGCGTCGATCCCGGCCAGAACACGCTGATCTTGTCGGGAACCACGGGGCAGCGCACCAACGCGCGGGCCATGCTGGCCCAGTTCGACGTCAACTGGCTGCGCAACATGTCGTTTGCGCTGCTCGTGCCGCAGCGCACCGATGCCCGGCTGATCGTCCCCGAACTCGACAAGCTCATCAACGCTGCCGATGCGCCGACGCGCGGTCTGGTCCGCTTGATCGCTATGGAAAATCTGAACGGCATTCTGGCGATCACGTCGCAACGCCAGTATCTCGACGATGTCCGCCGCTGGATCGAAATTCTTGATCGCGAAGGGCAGAACAACGAACGGCGGCTGTTCGTCTACCGGGTCCAGAATGGCCGCTCCAAGGATCTGGCCAAAGTGCTCAACAATGCCTTTGGCAATGCCGTGGCAAGCGATTCGGGCAGCAGTGGCCGTGACGATTTTGCGCTTGATGGCGCGGCGCGCGGCGGCGCGTCCTCGGCAACGTCGGCGCGGCCCGGCGATGCGGCAAACCGTGGCGGCGCCAATGCACCACCGGTACCCGGCGGGCTGGCCGGCTCCCCCGATCCGGCACAAGGCGGATCGGGCAATGCCAACGCCGCCGGGTCAGCCGTGCAGGCCAATATCTCGAGCGACGAAGCCAATAATGCCGTGGTGGTTTTCGGCACCCCGCGCGATTATGCCGTGATCGAGGATGCACTGCGCAAGCTCGACGTGCT
>NZ_JANPML010000101.1:0-4411 GCF_031422795.1 Sandarakinorhabdus sp. | reverse complement strand
CGTCGGCCGCCTTTTTCGTGTCGTCTGACGGCGCGGCTCCGCCGCGCTCATTCTTTCGGTCTCTTCTTCCCCGAAAGCGGACTCGGCGGCTTTGCCGCCGGCCGCCTCAATGCTGGCCCGTCCGTTCCGCCAGGATATGCTGCACCGTCGGCTGCATGCGCGCGTTATAGCGGGCCAGCACCGGATGTTCGCCGCCGGCACAGAAATGCGTGATCAGGTCGCGCCCGGTCCAGTAATGCAGGGCATAGCCGGGCAATTCGGCCACGATCATGTCACGGCCATCGGGATTGTCGCCATCGATCTCGCGGAAATCGATCGCCACCTGCGGCGCCGCTGACGGGCACACGGCGAGTGTGGTGCCATGCCAACCAGTGACGATGGCACGGTGAAGGTGCCCGGTGATCATGCGGATGACCTGCGGGTGACGTCGCACCACGGCGGCCAGCCGCTGCACCCAGGGCGCATCCAGATCTTCGGTCATCCAGCCGTTGCCGGTTTCGATCGGCGGATGGTGGAGGACGAGCACCGTGGGCCGGCTGTCTTCCATCAGTGTTTCGTCCAGCCAGGCAGCCTGCTCGGCGGTCAGCGTGCCGCCATGATGGCCTTCCTCCAGTGTGTCGAGCACGACAAAGCGCATCGGGCCGTGCACGAAGGCATATTGGACATGGCCGGTGCTGCACACCGGGACTTCCGGGAACACGCTGCAGAAATTGTCGCGCAGATCATGGTTGCCCAGCGCCAGATAGACCGGGAACGGCAGCCGATCGGTGATCATCTTCAAGGTCTGATACGAGGCGATGCTACCGTTTTCCGTCAGGTCGCCGGTGGCCAGCAGCAGATCGGGCTGCGGCGTCAGGGCGAGCAGTGTTTCCACCACCTCGTCAAAACGCTTGCGGTTCATTTCCGCCGGATCGTCCGGCTGGAAACCAAGGTGGATATCGGTCACCTGGGCAATCAGCATCGCGCACACCCCTGCGGCCGTTCCCAGTATCGGGACTGTCCCGAAAATGGCCGTCGCCCCAATAGATACGGCATTTGTCGCAAACCTGACGCACGCCCGTGCAGAATGCAAGCGCAGCCTTGCATCAAGCCGGAGTCTGCTTGTGGCGGTTGGCGGCAACCCGGGCCGGCGCCGTGTGCCCGGCGGGTAAAGCGCCCGCCGGCGCCACTCCATCGTGATAACCGTGGCAGGTGTCGCAGCTGGCCCCGGCCTTGGCCGTGGTGCTGAGCAGCGTCTTGGCCGGCGCGCCGTGGCATTCGCGGCAATTGGCGACGCCGGGGATGTTCACATCGGTGGAGGCCTTGGATTTCACCACGCCGGTGTGGCAGGCGACGCAGGCGGCCTGGCCGGTCTTGCTGTCATAGCTTTTGTGTTTGCCGTGTGGAAACTGGCCTTGCGGCAGGTAATGATCGTTGATGCTGACCGGTGCGATGGCAAAGCGCCGAGTCAGATCCACAGCGCCGGTGTCGGTGATGACATGGCATTCGGTGCACAGGCCCTTGCCGGTGAACACGCTGACCACGGCGGCCTGGGCGCGGGCCGCCGGATTGCCACCGGATAGCGGCGGCGGCGCTTTGCCGGGCAGGCGGCGATCAAAGCTGAGGCGTTGCACACCAGCGCGCGGGGCGAAGCTCTCGGACAGGGTGAAATCACGGATGATGCCGGCCACCTGCGCCGGCTTGCCGTGCGGCAGCGTGCGAACCGTGCCGCCATCACGGGCAAAGGCCAGATCATGGCAGGCGCCGCAATTGGCTTCCATGTCGATCGGTTTGAACCGCAGCTGGTCGCTATCGGCCTTGTGGCAATAGCTGCAGGGCAGGGCGCCATCGGCGCCCACGGGCAGTCGCTGTTTCTGCGCCATGTTGGCCACGGTGTTGGTGGCAGACTGGTGGATGTCGTGTGGGTAGATCAGCCCGGATTTCTCGCGCGCGCCGGCCAGGGCGGTGCGGGTGAAGACCGGCTTTTCCAGCGACGGCGACGAGACAAGAGTGGCGCGGAAATCGGGGTGCTTGGCCCAGCCCGGCACATTGGCCACGGCCGTATCGGGCAGGCGTCCATTCAGGCCACTGTGGCAATCGGTGCAGAAGCTTTCCGCCACCGTCATCACGGTGGCTTCGCCTTCATGTTCCTTGTGGCAGCTGGTGCAGCGGCCCTGCGGCAGGTTGAAACCCTTGTGGGCGACCGCCAATGGTCCGGATTCGGGCAGCAAGCCCTTGGCCATGCGCGCCGGCGCGGCGTGATCGGGCAGGGCTGCCGGCGTGTGGCAAGCTTGGCAGGCACCGTCCGTCACGCTGACGAAGGCCTTTTGGTGACAGGCGCCGCAATTGTTGGACAGGCTGGCATGGGCATTGGACAATGTGCCGCTCGACCAGCTTTCATCGGGTGCAAAGCCGCCGGCTGCCGCTGGCCGCGCGGTCGGCACGGTCAGCTTGCCATCGCCAAAGGCCTGGCCCGGCGTGAGCGGACGCGCGGCTTCGGCCACCATGTCCTTGGGCAGAGCGGCCTGATCTTCACCGATGAAGTGGAACAGCGGTACCAGGAACAACAGCACCAGCACCGCCAGCGCGCCAACCCAGGCCATGCGCCGCCGCGTGGGCATGGCGCCCGACAACGAGAAGATGCTGGTTTCGTGGGCGGCATCGGCCGCTTCGATCGGCGGCACCACGCGTTCGGCGGTGATGGCGACGGCGCCATTTTCGCCGGGCGACAGCGACAGGCGATAGGGTCCAACATCGATTGTGGGATTGTCGGCCACCGTCAGATCGGCGCGGGTGACGAACTTGCCGCCCACCTCCACCGGCACGCCGCCGGTGGTTTCCACACTCACCTTGCCGGCGGTGATCTGCACCAGCCGCGCGTGGCGCAGCATGACAGCCAGATCGGCCAGCTGGATATCGCAATCCGTGCCTCTGCCAACGGTCAATTCGGCCTGCACAAGTGTCCGGGTGCGAATGATGTCCCCACCATCGGCGCGCTTGGCGACCTGGCGAACGATGAAGCTCATGCCCGCCTCTCCCTTACCAGTACAGGAACACGGAAATGATGTGGGCCAGCAGCGCCGCCAGCAACGCGATGGTTACCGGCACATGCACGTACAGCCACAACTCCAGTTGGGTTTTCATCCTGATATGACGGCGGGCCTGGGCCAGCGCCGCCTCCTTGCGCTCCAGCAGGAACTGGATCTGCTGCAGGCGTTCATCGCCCCGGCCCGACCGCATTCCAGCCATCACCTTGTCGGCTGTAGCTGCCAGCGCGCGCGCATTGCCATCTTTGGCATAATTGCCGAACAATCGCTGACGCAAGGATCCGGCGATGGTGCATTGTTCCAGGCTCATCCGCACGAATTCGGCATCCTCGCCGCCCAGCGGCTGAGCGGCGGTGTCGAGCTGGCGGTCCAGCGTGCGGATCGCTTCCAGCATCTGCAGCTGGGTAACCTCGCCGCGGTTCGCCGATAGCCGTTCCGGCAAGGTGGCATACAGGCTGATGCCCCACAGGCCCGACAGGATGACGATCATCATCAGGGCCCAGGCCAATGTGTGGACATTCCAGCCGAGCTGGAAACCGGTGTGTAGCGTGCCGACGACAATCAGCGACAGGCCGAGATAGACGTGGGCACTGGTCCAGCCCTTGAGGCTGAACGGCTTGGAGCCGATGACGCGTTTGCGCACGCCGAGCAGCGACAGCCACACGATCATGCCGGCGCCAATCGTGCCAAGCGTATAGCCCAGCCAGGTGCCGCCGTTGTGGCGCGGGATGGGATCGGTGAGCAGGTAGGCGCCCAGCGCGACGAGGCTGAGCGTCAGCGCCAGCTTGGCCCAACGGCCACGCTTGTGGGTGAGGAAGCCTTCGTGGGCCGTGTCACGCGGGGCGCGAGTGACGGCCTTGCCAGACATCGTCTTCTTGGCAGAAGCGGTGCTGGCCATCAGCGGTCCTCCCGGCTCATCAGGGAAACGCTCAGGAACTGTTCGGGCGAGACGCGGATGGCAGCGCCGGTCGGGCAGGCGCGCACGCAGGCCGGGCCGCCTTCCTGGCCCGAACACATGTCGCACTTGATCGCCTTCTTGGCCTTTTCGGCATAGGCCGTGTCGTGCTTCCTGGCCCATTTGGCGCTGGCTTCGCCCGGACCAGGCCCGCTGCCGAACAGGAACCAGCTGAGCAGCCAGGGTTTTTTCGGCGGCACCTTGTCCATGCGGATCACGCCATAGGGGCAGTTGCGCTGGCAGTTGCCGCAGCCGATGCAGGTATCGTCGATGAAGACCTCGCCATCGGGGCCGCGATGGATCGCATTGGGCGGGCAATCGGCCATGCAGTGCGGATGTTCGCAGTGACGGCACGATGTCGGCACGTGGAGGTGAGCGAAGGTCTTGCCCGCCTCGCGGTCGAGACGGCTGAGGCCTTCGTGACTGTCGG
>NZ_JANPML010000100.1:0-13408 GCF_031422795.1 Sandarakinorhabdus sp. | reverse complement strand
CCGCCGCCAGACGCTGGACCTTACCGCCAATCGTGTTGCAGCCGGGCTGGACAATGATGGCGCCCGGGCCCAGGCCGCGACCCGGCTGGCGTTGGCGCTGGCCGATCTATCGGTCGCTGGCCAGCAGGTGCGCGTGGCGCGAAATCGCCTGGCGCTGCTGCTGGGTGCAGGGCCTGATCGCGGCCTGAACCTTGCCGCGCCGGCCATCAAGCCGCTGCCGCCCGGCCTGCCGGAAAATGCCGCCATCGCGCTGGTGGCGCGCCGGCCCGATATCGTGGCGGCGCGGCTGCGAGCCGAAGCCGCTGGCGCTCGTGATGTGGCGGCTGGCCGCGCCTTCCTGCCCAATTTGTCGCTCAACGCCACCGTTGGCCAGCAAAGCCTTGGTTTTGGCAATCTGTTCAATGGCGGCAGCTTTTACACGCAGTTTGGCCCAGCCTTGAGCTTGCCCATCTTCGATGGCGGCCGCCGCGCTGCGGATGCCCGCGGTGCCCGATCGGCGCTGGCAGTGGCTGCGGCCGCGCATGATGCAGCACTGCTGCGCGCCCTGAACGAAGTGGCTGATGCGGCCAGCGCGGTGACGGCGCTGGGCGAGCAAAGCCAGGCCGCAGCCGTTGCGCTGGCCGAAGCCGAACAGGCCCGCAAGGTGGCGGCGCTGCGCTATGATGCCGGCCTGTCCAACCAGTTGCTGGTGCTGACCGCTGATGATGCGGTGGTGACCGCGCGGCGGGCGCTGGCCGACGTGAACGGATTTCGTCTTGCCGCCGACGTGGCGCTGGTGCGCGCGCTGGGCGGCGGATTTCGCGAACAGGAGGCCAAGTGATGGCTGATATGAACCCGGCGCTGGCAATCGTGGACAGCGCCAACCCCAAGCGTGGCCGCGCCCTGCGGCTGCTGGCTGGCGTGGTGGTGATCGCGGCGCTGGTGGCAACGGCATGGTGGGCGTTGTTCCAACGCGGGCGCGTGGAAACCGACAATGCCTATGTGGGCGGCGAAACCGCGCTGGTGACACCGCAATTGCCCGGCACCGTGACCGAGGTGATGGTGGGCGGCACCCAGGCTGTAAACGCTGGCGATGTGCTGGTGGTGCTGGATGATGCCGATGCCCGCATTGCCGTGGCGCAGGCCGAAGCGGCGCTGGCACAGGCGCGGCAGCGTTACGGTCAGGCTGGTGCGCTGGCCGAAGCCGCCACCGCCCGCGCTGCCGGGCGCACCGCCGATATCGCCGCCGCGCGCAGCCGCCTGACAGAGGCCGAGGCGATGCTGGCGCGGGTGAAAGCCGAATTTGATCGCCGCCAGACCCTGGCCGGCAGCGGCGCTGTTTCGAACGAGGAACTGGGCGCGGCCCGTGCCGCGCTGGCGGCCGCCGTTGCCACCCGCGATGCGGCGCGAACCGCCGTCGCTTCGGCGCAGGATACGGCGCGATCCGCCGCTGGCGATGCCGCGGCTGCAGCAGCATTGGTGCGCGGCACCACGATCAGCACGGCGCCTGATATTCGCGCTGCCGAAGCGACGCTGGCCCGCGCTCGGCTCGATCTTGATCGCACCGTGATCAAGGCGCCCGTCGCCGGCATTGTTACCAACCGCAACGTGCAGGTTGGCCAGCGCGTGGCTGGCGGTGCGCCGTTGATGACACTGGTGCCCACCGCCGGCCTGTTCGTGGATGCCAATTTCAAGGAAAGCCAGCTGGAGCGCATCCGCGTCGGCCAGACGGTTGAGCTGACGTCGGACCTGTATGGCGGCAACGTCCGCTACACCGGCAAGGTGGTCGGCCTTGCGGGCGGCACGGGTGCGGCCTTTTCGTTGATCCCGGCGCAGAATGCCACCGGCAACTGGGTGAAGGTGGTGCAGCGGCTGCCGGTGCGGATTGCGCTGGATGAAGCCGAAGTGAAAGCCAATCCGCTGCGCGTCGGCCTGTCGATGACGGCAGTCGTGGACACGCGAGAATGACCGCAGCCGCCATCCCGGAGCCGCTGACAGGCGCGCGCCTGTGGATGACGGCCATGGCATTGGCGCTGGCCAATTTCGTTGTGGTGCTGGATATCACCATCGCCAACGTTTCGATCCCCAGCATTGCCGGCAGTCTGGCGGTGGCCCCCACGCAAGGCACCTGGGTGGTGACCAGCTATTCGGTGGCGGAAGCCATTTCGGTGCCGCTGTCGGGCTGGCTGGCCATGCGCTTTGGCGTGGTGCGCTGGTTCGGCATTTCGTTGTTCGGCTTTGGCCTGTTTTCCCTGTTCTGCGGCCTGTCGCAAAGCCTGGAAGCGCTGGTGTTGTTCCGCATCGCCCAAGGCTTTGCCGGCGGCCCGATCATGCCGTTGAGCCAGGCCTTGTTGCAGCAGATTTTCCCAAAGGAAAAGCAAGGCGCCGCCATTGGCTTGTGGGCTGCCACCACGATGGCCGCGCCCATCCTTGGCCCGATCCTGGGCGGCCTGATTTCCGACAATGTCAGCTGGCACTGGATCTTCTTCATCAACCTGCCGGTGGTGGCGATCTGCCTGTTTGTCGTGTGGCAACGGCTGCGGGTGTTTGAAACGCCGCTGCAGCGCCAGCCCATCGATATCATCGGGTTCCTGTTGCTGGTGATCGGCATCGGCAGCTTTCAGATCATGCTCGACACCGGCCGCGAACAGGATTGGTTCGGTTCAACTCAAATTGTCGTGCTGGCCATCGTTTCGGCAATCAGCATCGCGGCCTTCATCATCTGGGAACTGACCGACGATCACCCGATTGTCGATCTCAGGATCTTCCGGCACCGGGGTTTTGCCGCTGCCACAGCGGTGATCAGTATCGGCTTTGGCAGCTTCTTTGCCACCGTGGTGCTCACGCCGCTCTGGCTGCAATCGGTGTTCGGCTATTCCGCCACGCAGGCCGGCTATACCGTGGCCTGGATCGGCGTGTTTTCCGTGCTGGTTGCGCCTGTGGCCGGGATGCTGCTCACCCGGGTCGATCCGCGGCTTACGGTCACCTTCGGCGTTGCCTGGCTGGGCTTGATGGCCCTGATGCGCACCTCGTGGTCCACCGACAGCAGCTATGCCGATCTGGTGTGGCCACATCTGCTGACCGGGCTGGGCATGCCGTTCTTCTTCATCGGGCTGACCAGCCTGGCCATGGCCAGCGTCAAGCCGGAAGAAAGCGTATCGGCCGCTGGCATCATGAACTTCTGCCGAACATTGTGCGGGGCGATCGGCGCGGCCGTTGCCACCAGCCAGTGGGATGTGGAATCGCGCCAGGTGCGCGCCGACATGGCCGATGGCATGAACGGTGTGGATGCGGCCATGGCCCGGCTGCAGGGCGCCGGCCTGAGCCTGGAACAGGCCCGCGCCAGCATCGAACGGCTGCTGGACGTGCAGGCCGCCACGCTGGCAAACCTGCACATCTATTCCGGCACCGCGCTGCTGTTCTTCTTTGCCGCCGCGCTGGTGTGGCTGATCCCCAAAGTCACCATCACCGGCCCGATGGGCGGCGGGCATTGACCTGACCTCCCTTGCCCTGCCAGCATGATGACAAAGCACGTTGGCAAAGCAGGGGGAGGGGACAATGCACGTCGAACCAAGTGGCCAGGCCTGCGGGGCCATGGTGACCGGCATCGATCTGGCCGGGCCGCTCAGTTCGGCGCAGATGGCCGCCATCCGCGCCGCCTGGTTGCAGCATCATGTGCTGTCCTTTCCCGACCAGCGCCTTTCAGATGATGATCTGGAACGCTTCACCATCGCCATGGGCGGTTTTGGCGATGATCCGTTCATTGCGCCCATTGCCGGTCGCCGGCACATCATCGCCGTCGCCCGCGCCGCCGATGAAACGGCACCGATCTTTGCCGAAAACTGGCACACGGATTGGAGCTTTCAGGCCCGCCCGCCGGCCGGCACCTGCCTTTATGGCATCACCATCCCGGCGCAAGGCGGCGATACGTTGTTTGCCAATCAACACCTGGCATTGGATGCGATGCCTGCCGAGATGCGCGCCCGGCTGGACGGGCGACAAGCCATCCATTCCGCACAAAAGGCCTATGCCCCTGATGGCTTTTATGGTGCCGGCGACAAGGGTCGCACCATGGACATCCGCCCATCGGAAACCGCGCGGTCGACGCAGCTGCACCCCTTTATCCGTCGCCATCCCGAAACGGGGCGCGAAGGCCTGTTCGGCTGCCTGGGCTATATCATCGGTTTTGAGGGCATGAGCGACGAAGCGGCGCTGCCGCTGCTGGTCGAACTCTACCACTGGCAGGGGCAGGAGCAGTTCCACTATCGCCACCGCTGGCAGCCCAACATGCTGGTGATGTGGGACAATCGTTCGGTGTTGCACGCGGCCACTGGCGGATACCAGGGCCACGCGCGGTTGCTGCACCGAACGACGATTGCAGCGGCCTGAAACGGATCAATGGCGCGGCGTGCGCCCCCTGATCTTGTCAAAACCCGCCTTGATGGCGGCAAAGCGCAGATCGACGCCGGGTTCGAACTGATTGTCGGTGAAGATATAGGGCCAATCGCCATCGATGCCTTCCACCACCAATTCACCCACATACAGCGGATCGATGCCATTCTGGATGGCCTGCGCGGCCATGGCCGCAAATTCATTGGGCAGCCCCGTGGGATCGGTCAGTACCACCTTGCCCGCCAACCGTTCCGGCAGCGCCCGAGCACTTTCCATGATGCGCGTGCGGATGAAGCCTGGGCACAGCACCGATACACCGATGCCCTTGGCCGCCAGCGTCGGCCGCAATCCTTCGGACAGCGCGACAACGCCATATTTGGTGACGTTGTAGCCCGGCGCCACCGCAGCCACGAGCCCGGCCATCGACGCTGTCGAAACAATCTGGCCGCCTTCGCCGTGGCTCTCGATCAGCGGCCCGAAAATCTCGATGCCCCACACCACGCTCATCAGATTGACGCCGATCACCCAATCCCAGCTGGCATCGCTCCACTCGCCATAACCGCCGCCGCCGCCCACGCCGGCATTGTTCACCAGGATATGCACCTTGCCAAAGCGTTCGATGGTGGCATCGGCGGCCTTCTGCAATTCGGCTTTCAACGACACATCGGCGCGAACCCCGGCCACATCGGCATTGGTCGCCGCCAGCCGCGCCACCTGGGCGTCGAGCGCGTCTTGCTCGATATCGGCCATCATCACCTTCACCCCGGCCTGCGCCAGGGCTTCGGCAATGCCCAGCCCGATGCCCGATGCTGCGCCCGTGACAAAGGCCACCTTGCCCGCCAAATTCTTCACACTCTGTCTCCTTTGTGTGGCCAGCATGAACGTTGATCGGGCGCGCTGCCACCTGTCTGAATCAGGCGGGCCTCGCTTGATTCCAATTGGCGGAGCGATGCAGTTCTGTTATAACGCCTGTTATACAAGGAATCGCGCCATGCACCAGCTCAAGATCACCGCCATCGGCAACAGCGCCGGCATCATCCTGCCCAAGGAATTGCTCGCCCGGCTGGGCGTGGAGAAGGGCAGCGTACTCAATGTGGTGGAAACGCCGAATGGCGTCGAGCTCACCGCCTACGATCCGGAATTCGAAGCCCAGATGGAGGCGGCGCGCGAAGTGATGGGCCGTTATCGCAACGCCCTGCGCGAACTGGCCAAGTGACAGGACATGGCCTGGCGCTGGATTTCGGAAGCGCTGGTGCGCGCCGTGCATGGCGAGCAGCTGGCGCAGCACGGGGGCGCTGCCGGCGTCCGTGATGGCGGGTTGCTGGCTTCGGCGCTGGGCCGGCCACAGAATCTCGCCGCCTATGGCGATCCCGACTGCGCGGCGCTCGCCGCCAGCCTGGCCTGGGGTATTGCCCGCAATCACCCGTTCGTTGATGGCAACAAGCGCAGTGCCTTTGTGGCTGGCGCGCTGTTCATGGAATTGAACGGCTTCCGGCTCGTTGCCAGCGAAGCGGATGTCGTGCTGACCTTCTTGGCGCTTGCCGCCGGAGATGTGAGCGAACCCGCATTGGCCGACTGGTTCCGCGCCAACAGCCGCCCCTGCTGACGGAGAACTGCAATGTCGATTGTCGAAACCATCCCCGGCCGCACCCGCGATTTGGGCGGCTTCTCCGTCGCCCGCGTGCTGCCGTTTCCCGGTCGGCGCAGCAGCCAGAGCTCTTTGGGCCCGTTCGTGTTCTTCGACGAAATGGGCCCAGCCGATTTCCCGCCCGGTGCCGGCATCGACGTGCGCCCCCACCCGCATATCGGGCTGGCCACCATCACCTGGCTGTTTCACGGCGCGCTGGGCCATGCCGACAGCCTGGGCACGGTAATGGATATCCACCCCGGCGCGGTCAACTGGATGACCGCCGGGCACGGCATCGTCCATTCCGAGCGCACGCCGCCGGCCCAGCGTGCTGCCGGCCATCACATGCACGGCATCCAGGCCTGGGTGGCACTGCCGGTGGCGGCGGCAGAATGCGATCCGGCCTTCGATCACTTCCCTGCCGATTCCATGCCCCACCACGTGGCAGACGGGGTGGAGGCCGTCGTCATCGCCGGCAGCCTGTGGGGCCTCACTTCACCCGTGCGCTTCCCGCACCCGATCATCTATGCCGAATTGCGGATGCAGGCGGGTGCCCGGCTGGCGCTGTCGGCGCAGTGGGGCGAACGCGGCGTTTACCTGGTGTCCGGCGCTGCCGCGGTTGATAGCGAAGCGATCGCCCCCGGCGCTTTGGCCGTGATTGGCGACGGCGACGCCGAACTGGTGGCCGAGGCCGACAGCCTGCTGATGCTGCTGGGCGGCGCGCCGTATCCGGAAACCCGCCACATCGAATGGAATTTCGTTTCGCACGATCCGGCGCGCATTGCCCGCGCCGTGGCGGATTGGCGCGCCGGCGCCTTTGCCATGGTGCCGGGCGACCCCGCGTTCATCCCCTATTGAGCCGCGCCGCCGCACCGCCTAGTCTTGCCGGCATGTTCATTCGCATCACCGACAGCGTCTCCGTCGCGCCGCAGATCTCTCCCGAAGATGTGGCGCTTGCCGCCGCGCAGGGTTTTCGCTGCATCGTCAACAACCGGCCCGATGGCGAAAGCCTTGATCAGCCGTCAGGTGCCGAGATCGCGGCAGCGGCGCAGGCGGCGGGCCTGGCCTATGTCGCCATCCCCATCGATCATACCGGCTTCAATCTCGATCAGGTCGAAGCGATGACGGCGGCGCTGGATTCGGGCCCGGTGCTGGCCTTTTGCCGATCGGGCACGCGCAGTTGCAATCTGTGGGCGCTGGCGGCGGCCAGGCAGGGCACCGATCCGGCAGCGATCATCGCGGCAGCGGGCGCGGGCGGCTATAATGTTGTCGGGTTGCTGCCGCTGTTCAAGCAACTGGGCGCTGGCTGATGGACCGTATGGGCCTGCTGCTGTTCTCCGTCATCGGCGTGGCCGTGTTGGTGGTGGCCGCGCGGCTGCTGGGCTTTTCCCGCACCCCCCGGGTGCCAAGCGCCGAACTGGCCGCGCGGCTGGCCAGCGATGCGCTGCCAGATTTTGCGCCGGCCGAAACCGCGATCAGCCGCGATGGCAGCGGCGCGCTGGTGGCGGCTCAGGATGGCCGGGTGGCACTGGTGCGGCCGCTGGGCGATCGCTTCGTGGTGCGGCCGCTGAATGCGCCCATCGTCGGCCGGGCGGGATCGGTGCTGCGCGTGCGGCCCGATGAAGCCATGTTCCCCGAAACGTCCCTTGATCTGGGTGAAGCAGCCGCGCTGCACTGGGCCGGCCGGCTGTGACCATGCAGGATCTCATGGCGGTCGATCCGGTCGCCATCGCCATTCCGATGTTCGTCATCGCCATCATCGTCGAACTGGTGGCGGTGCGCATGGGTTGGCGCGGCGATTATGATTGGCGCGACACCGGCACCAGCCTGGCCATGGGCCTGGGCAACACCATCACCGGCGCAGCTCTGGCCGGCAGTGTCACCGGGCTGGCGTTCTGGGCCTGGCAGCACCGCCTGTTCGACATTCCGATCACCTGGTGGAGCTTTGCCCTGTGCTTCATCGCCGATGATCTGGCTTATTATTGGGTACACCGCGCCGGCCACCGTATCCGCTGGGCGTGGGCGGCGCACATCATCCACCATAGCTCGCAGCATTATAATCTTTCGACCGCGCTGCGGCAGACCTGGACCGGGCTGTTCGGCCTGACCTTCCTCATCAAGCTGCCATTGTTCTTCGTCGGTTTCCCGCTCGAACTCGTGGCCTTTTGCGGCGGGCTCAATCTGATCTATCAATTTTGGATTCACACCGAAGTGATCGGCAAAATGCCGCGCTGGTTCGAAGCGGTGATGAACACGCCGTCGCACCACCGGGTCCACCACGGCACCAATCCGCGCTATCTGGATCGCAATTATGCCGGCGTGTTCATCGTGTGGGACAAGCTGTTCGGCACCTTCGAAGCCGAGCGTGCCGATGAACCGCCACGCTATGGCATCATCCGTAATCTGGGCACGTTCAACCCGCTGTGGGTGGCCGTGCACGAATGGGTCGGCATCGCCCGTGATCTGGCACGAGCGCGCAGCCTGAAATCGGCATGGGCGGCAACATTTGGCCCGCCCGGCGCGCTGTCCGATGAAACCGCCGATGCGCTGCGCGCGCGCTGGCAGGCGCAATCGGCGTATCCCGTATCGCCGCCAGCCGCGGCTATTCCCGCCGAATGATCGGTCGAAACCCGCGCCAATCCTGACCCTTCAATCCGCCGGTCGCGGCGTTGCGTGAAAGAGTGTCAGGATTCTTTACAGTGGTGGTTCGGCAAGGTGCCCAACAGGCGGTAATTTCGCGCATTTTCAGTGGTTAATACCGATTAACCAGAGTGGCATGTTCTTTGCAACATTTGTTGTTGCCCCGCTTGGCGGAGGTCCAGAACAGAAAGAGAGCCCCATGTTCCGCAATCTTCTTATCGCCGCCGCTGGCGCGCTCATCACCGCAGCCGGCGCCGCCAATGCAGCCACCGTCACCTTCATTCCGCCGAGCGATCCGACCGGGCAGGTCTTCACGACCAACGCCAACGATGCCTACAGCCAAGGCCGCGGCGTGGTGTTCGTGCCGACCGCCAATTTCAGCCTCGACAGCGTTGGTATTTTTCAGAATCTGACCAACGTCACCCTCAGCTATTCGGTTGAGCTGGCGTCGGCGATCACCGGCAATGTCGGCCCCGGCACCGTCCTGCGTTCGGGCTCGGCGCTGATCAGCACGACCGGCCTGGAATGGATTGATTTCAACTTTGCCAGCCTCAACCTCGCCGCCGGCTCTGCCTATAACGTGGCGTTCTTCTTCAACGGCAACGCCAATCAGAATTTCTTCTACAACCAGAGCGGTGCCGAACCCTACAGCCAGTCTGGCTTCACCAACATCGATGGCTTCCAAGCGTACGGCACCTCGAACACCGTGCTGCCCGGCATCCGCCTCAATGGCTCAGGAACCGCTGTTGTTCCGGAACCGGGCACGTGGCTGATGCTTGTTGCCGGCTTCGGCATTGTCGGTGTTGCGCAGCGCCGCTCGGCCCGTCGCGGCAAGGCCATCGCCGCCTGACGTCGCCACAGCCCGACCATCATCATTCCCGCTGGATGACAAGCCGCCGTCAGCTGCTTGTTGGTGCCGGCGGGGTGGTGGTGGCCGGGCTGGGTACCCGCGCCTGGCAACAGGGGCTGCTGGGCGGGGACAATCCCGCCCTGCACGCCTGGGATGAATGGGCCAGCCAGCGCCAGCAGGGTGCGCTGAAACTGGTGGGCGCCGCCGTGCTGGCCTCCAGTCCGCACAACACCCAGCCCTGGGCCTTTGCCGTGGGTAGATTTGGCGTCGATATCTTCGAAGTGCCGGGCCGCAGCCTTGGGGCGATGGATCCCTTTGGCCGCGAGCGCCTCGCTGGGCTGGGCGGTGCCATCCACAATATGGCGCTGGCCTCGACCGCTTTGGGCCGCGCCGCCCGCGTGCGCCTGTTGCCCGACGCGCAGAATCCGGCCCATGTCGCCCGCCTCATCCTCGGCCCCGACAATAGTGGCCCGCCGCCGCACCCGCTGCTGCCGTTCATCGCCCGCCGCCATACCCACCGCGGCGTTTGGCGCGGCGGGCCGGTGGCCGATGCCAAACTCGCCGCCGTGCAGTCCTTTCCGTCATTCCCCGGTATCAAGCTGGTGCTGTTCGGGGCCAACACGCCAATGGGTCGGCGTTTTGCCGCGCTCACCGATGATGCCACCGTTGCCATCACCAGCGATGCCGCCATGATGGCCGACAGCCACCGCTGGTTCCGGCACAGCCACAGCGACGCCGAGCGCCTGATGGATGGCCTTACGCTTGCCACATCCGGCGTTTCGCCCTGGCTGGCCGCTGCCGGCGCGATGCTGCCGCCGCAGTCGGCTGCTGACGAAGGCAAATATTGGCTGGCGTCCACCCGCGATGCGCACCTGCCCACGGCTTCGGTGTTCGGCCTGATCCTCACCCCGCAGCCGCATGACCGCCGCTCCGCCTTGTTGGTGGGCAGTGCCTGGCAGCGCATTCATCTCAATACCACCGCGGCCGGCCTTGTGGCGCAGCCGCTCAACCAATTGCCCGAAATGATCGACCGCGAAGCGCAGTTGCGGGCCGCGCCCCGCTTTGCCCGTGCCGCCGAAGCCTTGCTTGGCGACACCGTCTGGCGACCAAGCTTTGCCTTTCGTCTCGGCGTGGCTGATGCACCCGCAGGCCCCGCCTTGCGCCGCCCGGTCAGCGCCGTGCTCGGCCCGCCGGCGCGGATGGCCTGGGAAGTGAAGCAGTGGAAGGAAGCTGGCGGGGCCTATTGAGGCCCGCTGCCTCAGGCCCTGACAAACACTTCGTTGTAATGCTTGCGGGTCGGATCGTTGACGCTGGGGGTCAGCCCCTTTTCGGCCAGCCGGGCAAACAGCGTTTCGCGGGTGGTGCCGTGCTGGGCGAGGTTTTCAGGATCGACTTCGACGACCAGCTTGGTCACCTGCGGGTCGCCGAGCAACGGCATCAGCGCTTCGATGACCTGGTTCTCGTGGCCTTCTACGTCGATCTTGATCGTGATGTGCCGGCCCGCGGCGACATTCAGGATCAGATCGGCGACCTGGGCGCTGCCCAGCACCATGATGGCGCTACTGCCGCTTTCGCTGATATGGGCAACCCCGCTATGGCCGGCCGGCCCAGGATCGAAGGCGACGCGGCCGGTGTTGTTGGACACGCCGGCGCAGACGGTGACGACATTGGTGCAATGGTTGGCAGCGAGGTTGCCGGCGAGATCGGCAAAGGTTTTCTGATTAGGCTCAAAGGCGATCACCCGGCCTTGCGGCCCAAGGTGGTCGCTGGCGACCATGGTGAACAGGCCAAGATTGGCGCCGATATCGACGAAGCAATCGCCCGCTTGCATGGCCATGATCTGAGCGTGGACATCGCGATAATCTTCGGCCAGCGTGCCGAGCAGGGCAAAGCGGTTGGTGGCGTCGCGGCTGCGCACCGTCATCTGCGGGCCATAGACCGACGGCAGGCGGCGGCCATCGAGCAAACCCAGCAACGCGCGGATCACGCGGCCTTTGCCCGGATGGCGCGGGGCCTTCACATAGTGCGCAAACCATTCACCCGACACGATAACGCCCTCTGACATGTTGCCGGCAACCTATCAGCGGGCCGGGCAAAGGCAAGCCGTGCGGCCGATCAGCTCTCGCTGCGGATCGGCCGCGACAGGAATCCGGGGACACCTTCGGGGCCAAAGCCGGTGAAGCGCTCGCCATCATCGTCGTTGCCGCGGCGCGGCGGCGGAGCCAGGGCAATGGCACGATAGCTGGCGAGCGGATCACCTGCGGCGGCCTGGCGAACGGCGCGGGGCTTCTCACTGCGCGGCGCACGTTCCGCGCGGGGCGCCGTTTCGGCGCGCGGCGGGCGGGCTTCGCGGGGCGCCGGTGCCTCGGCGGCCGGCTGAACGTCACGCGCTGGCCGTGCGCCGCGCGGTGCACGTTCGTCGCGGCGGCGGCGATCCGATCGCGGTGCTGGTTGGGCCGCATGCGCTGCTACCGGCTCATCAACGGCGGCGACGGCAACTGCTGTTTCGACCGGCGCCTTTTCCCGTCGGGGCCTGCGGGCGCGGCGCCGGTCGCCTGTACCGTCTCCGCTGCGCGGTTCGTCTGTTTCGGCTGTTTCGGCTGCGACTGGCGCTGCGGCCTGCACCGGGGCGGCAGCGCCGCCGGTCCAACGCGGAATCTTCTGCCGGGTCAGCTTTTCGATGTTCGAAAGATTTTCGGCATCTTCCGGCGTGGCAAAACTGATCGCCGTGCCGCTGCGACCGGCGCGGCCGGTGCGGCCGATGCGGTGCACATAATCATCGGGATGCCACGGCATGTCGAAATTGATCACGTGGCTCACGCCCGGCACGTCGAGCCCGCGGGCGGCAACGTCGGAAGCGACGAGGATGGTGATGTCGCCCTGCTTGAAGCGATCAAGCTCGCGGATACGGTCGCTTTGCTCCATGTCGCCGTGAATCTGGCCCACCGGCAGCTTTGCGCGTTTCAGCAGATCGGCCAGATCGCGCACCATGGTCTTCTTGTTGCAGAAGATGATGGCGGTCTTTACGTCGTCCTGGCGCAGAATGGAGCGGACCAGATCCTTCTTGTCGCGAGACGAGGTCTCGACGATCCACTGGGTGATGTTGGTGTTGGTACTGGCCGCCCGCGCAACTTCGATGCTCTTCGGCGCGTCCATGAACTGGTCGGCCAGCTTCTTGATCGGCGGCGGCATGGTGGCCGAAAACAGCAGCGTCTGTCGCGATTTGGGCAGCTTGGAACAGATGGTTTCGATATCGGGGATGAAACCCATGTCGAGCATGCGATCGGCTTCGTCGATCACCAGCATGGCGCAGCCCGACAGCAATATCTTGCCGCGCGCGAACAGATCCATCAGGCGGCCCGGCGTCGCGATCAGCACATCGACGCCCTTTTCCAGCGCGCTGAGCTGATCACCCATCGACACGCCGCCGATCAGCAATGCCATCGAAAGCTTGTGGTTCTTGCCATATTTGTCGAAATTCTCGGCGACCTGCTGGGCGAGTTCGCGGGTCGGTTCGAGGATCAGGCTGCGCGGCATCAAGGCACGGCTGCGGCCTTCGGCAAGGATGTCGATCATCGGCAGCACAAAGCTGGCTGTCTTGCCGGTGCCGGTCTGGGCGATGGCGATGATATCCTTGCCCATCAGCACCGACGGAATGGCCTGGCGCTGGATGGGCGTGGGCGTGTCATAGCCGCTGTCTGCAACGGCGCGCAGCAGGGCATCAGAAAGGCCCAGGTCGGAAAAGCTCATCGTGATCCTGTGAATGGGGGCTGTGTTCAGCCCAGAGTTGCCCTTGGCTGCGGCCATGCGGGGCGGGGCCGCAAAAGTCAATGGCGAGCGCCGCTGAGGCTCCGAAAACCAAGCGGGGGGGGGGGGGGCACGCGCCCCCCCCCGCATAGACCCCGGTGGTTAAGATAAAA
>NZ_JANPML010000099.1:0-7259 GCF_031422795.1 Sandarakinorhabdus sp. | reverse complement strand
TTACACGTATTTGGTCAGCATTCTGAACATGAAACGGTGCACATTCTAGGGGACGTGGAAGCTCTTACGGCTTTGCGCAATGCCTTGGCCCTGTGCGGCCGGGTGGGCCATCAACCGTTCCAGCGTTGCAACGCTGGTGTTGCGATCTTCACGGGGCTTGAGAATCATTGAGCAACCTGACACGCGAATCACTTCGGCAATACTTGCCGAAGCAGCGCATCAGGACATGATTTCCTTTATATTTGGTTGGCAGGCTTGGTTTTAGCCGTCCAACAATGCCTTCAACCGGTCGTTGACCACGCCCGGTGCAGCCTTGCCGGCCATGGCGCGCATGACCTGGCCGACGAAGAAGCCGAACAATTTGTCCTTGCCTTGGCGATATTCGGCCACCTTGTCGGGGTTGGCGTCCATCACTTCTGTTATGGCGGCATCGATGGCGCCGGTGTCGGAAACCTGTTTGAGGCCGCGGCTTTCGACGATGCTGGCCGCGCCTTCGCCGGTTTCCAGCATGGCTTCGAAGACCTGCTTCATCAGCGGACCCGACAGCGTGCCATCAGCCGCCAGCGCCAGCAGTTCGGCCAGCGCGTCGGGCGATACCGGGCTGTCGTCAATTTCCAAGCCCAGCTTCTTCAGCGCGCCAAACAGATCAGTGGAGATGAAGTTGGCAACGCGCAGGGCCACGTCGAGTTCGGGCTTGCCCACGCGGGTGGCAGTGGCCGCCAGGGCGGTTTCGAACCAGTCGGCGGTTTCCTTCTCGGCCGAGAGCACGGCGGCGAGATAGGGCGACAGGGCCAGCGTGGCTTCATAGCGGGCGCGCTTGGCCGCCGGCAGTTCGGGCAGGGATGCACGGCACTGTTCGACGAAGGCATCATCAAACACCAGCGGCAGCAGATCGGGATCGGGGAAATAGCGATAGTCGTGCGCGTCTTCCTTGCCGCGCATCGAACGCGTGGTGCCGGTGCCCGGATCGAACAGCCGGGTTTCCTGGATCACCTTGCCGCCGCTTTCGATCAGATCGACCTGGCGGCGGGCTTCATGTTCCACCGTCAGCATGATGAAGCGCACGCTGTTGACGTTCTTGGTTTCGGTGCGGGTGCCGAATTCGTCGCCGGCCTTGCGCACCGATACGTTCACATCGGCCCGCATCGAGCCTTCGTCCATGTTGCCATCGCAGGAACCGACATAGCGCAGCAACTGGCGCATCGCGGCGACATAGGCCCCGGCTTCGGCTGGCGAGCGGATATCAGGACGCGAGACGATCTCCATCAGCGCGCAGCCGCAGCGGTTAAGATCGACATAGCTCATCGAAGGGTGCAGATCGTGCACCGATTTGCCGGCGTCCTGTTCCAGATGGATGCGCTCGACACCGATGGTTTTCCTGGTGCCATCGTCCAGCTCGATATCCAGATGACCTTCGCCCACGATCGGGTGATAGAGCTGGCTGATCTGGTAGCCCTGCGGCAGATCGGGGTAGAAATAATTCTTGCGGTCAAAGCGCGACCATTTGTTGATCTGGGCGTTGATGGCGAGGCCGGTTCGCACGGCCTGGCGCACGCATTCGCCGTTGATCACCGGCAGCATGCCCGGCATCGCCGCATCAACCAGGCTGACCTGGGCATTGGGTTCGGCGCCGAATTCGGTGCTGGCCCCTGAAAACAGCTTGGCCTTGGCCGTGACCTGCGCATGGACTTCGAGGCCGACCACGATTTCCCAATCGCCGGTGGCGCCCTTGACGATGTACTTCGCTGCTCCAGACATGGTGCACGCTATGGCCAGCGTCGTCTGGCTTTGCAAGCCCGCAGCTTGGCGTATCGTTGGCGATTGCACGCGATATCCGCATGGACAAAGCTGCTTGCGGGCTTTAGCCGAAGTGCGCCTGTGGCACGTGGTCGGGCGTGGTGAAACAGGCGGAATAACACCGCGTTGCTGACCGTGGGGGGAGGCAAAGCTGGCGATCAGGGGTTTTTGTGCAACCGGGCACAGATAATGGAGTGATGACAGGGACTGCACCAGCCTTGCCGGCGACGCCGGCCGGATGGGGCAACGCAGTGCGTTGGCCGGCGGCCGCGCTGATGCTGGCGCTGGGATTGCTGCCGCTGATCGTCACGCCGGTGCTGCCGCTCATCGATTTCTATAATCATGTCGCGCGTTTTCAGGTGCTGGCCACGCTGGCAGACAATCCGCTGTTTGCCGCCAATTATGCCTCGGTCTGGGCGGTCCTGCCCAATATCGGGCTGGACGTGATTGCGCTGGCGGCCTTGCAGATCGTGCCGCTGGCGCTGCTGCCGCACCTGCTGGCGGTGCTGATCCTGGCGGTCTTGTTTGCCGGCCTTTTGACACTCAATCGTGCCATCACCGGGCAGGTGCGCTGGCCGGCGCTGCTGTTGGCGCTGCCGCTGCTTTACAGCTGGATTTTCAACTGGGGTTTCGCCGGGTTCCTGCTAGGCTTGGGCCTGGCCTTGCTCACAGCGGCCTGGTGGCTGACCCAGCGCGACCGGCCGCTGCGGCGGTTGGGATTGGCGCTGTTGCTGGCACTGGCCATTTTCTTCTGTCACGCGCTGGCGTTCGGGCTGTTTGGCATCCTGATTGCCAGTCTTGAACTGAGCTATTGGTGGCAACAGCGCCCGCGCCGTTTCGGGGCGCTGGTCAGTGGCCTGGGCCAATGCGCGCTGCTGGCGGTGGTGCCGGTGCTGTTGTTCTTGGCTTCGCGCACCGCAACTGCGGCGGGCGGCGTGTCCAATGCCGATGAAAGCCTGTCGCGGCTGCGCGCCCAGGGATTGTTGATGAACCGACTGGTTGAACTGGCGGTGCAGCGGCTGGAAACCATCATCCGGGTCGCCGAAGGCCCGTCGTATCCGGCTGATGCGCTGTGGCTGGTGTTGTTGCTGGCGCTGCTGGGGCTGGCTTTCCAGCGGCGCGCCTTGCAGTTGGCGCCGCTGGCGGTGGTGCCGGCGCTGGCCGGCATCGTGCTGGTGCTGATCATGCCGCCGGCGCTGTTCGGCAGCGGCTATGTTTCGGATCGCATGCCGCTGTTCCTCGCCATGGTGCTGGTTGCCGGGATCATGCCGGGGCCGGGCCGGTTGGGGCTGCTGCTGCCTGGGCTGGCCACGCTGGCAGGCGTGCGGCTGTTGATGGTGGCAGTGCAATGGCATGGCACTGCCGCTGATCTTGCCGATTTTGATGCGGTGGCGCGGGCCTTGCCGCCGGGCCAGGTGGTTGCCGGTCTGCCGGTGAGCGCCACTCCCCATGAAGATATGCCCAATCGCTGCGAGATGTACCCGCCGCTGCTGCTGCTGCGCCATGGCCATGCCACGCCGCTGTTTGCCATTCGCACCGCGCAGCCACTGCAGCTGCGCGGCCGGCTGGCGGCAGCCCGCGAAGAACTGGCGCTGCGCCCACCCGGCCCGCAATCCCGCCTGCGCCCGGAACTGGTGGTCGCGGCCTACGCCCGTGCCGGCTATGCCTATGTGCTGCTTTGCCAGGCGGCGGCGGATCGGCCCTTGCCGGAAACGCCTTATCCTGTGGTCGCCCAGGCGGGCCGGTTCCGCCTGTTGCGCCTTGAATCGGGGCAGTAATTTCCATGGAACGCGGCATCTATGATCACATGGCGGCCCACGCCGGTTCGCACTGGTGGTATGTGGCGCGGCGCCGCGTGCTGGCGGATGTGATCGCGCGCCACGTGCCGTTGCCGCCGGCTGCCCATGTGCTCGAAATCGGCTGCGGCACTGGCCACAATCTTGGCATGCTGGGCCAGTTTGGCGCGGTGGACGCCGTGGAGCTTGACGACGATGCCCGCGCGCTGGCCAGCCAGGCGCTGGGCCGTGCCGTGCTGCCGGCGCGGCTGCCCGATCTGCCGCCCCTGCCGGTGGAGCGTTATGATCTGATTGCCCTGCTCGACGTGCTGGAACATGTGCCGGAAGATCGCGCCACGCTGGCCGCCATTGCCGGCCGCCTGGTACCGGGCGGAAGCCTGCTCGTCACCGTGCCGCAGCACCAGTGGATGTGGAGCAGCCACGACGTCGCCAATCACCACATGCGCCGTTACAGCAAGGCCAGCCTGAAAGCGGCCTTTGCCGGATCGGGCCTCGAACTGCAGCTGCTGACCAGCTTCAACAGCATGTTGTTCCCGCTGGCCGTGGCGCAGCGGCTGGCGTCGCGGCTGTCGGGCCGCGAAGGCCGGCAGGATGATGATCTGCCCGGGCCGTTGAATGGCCTGTTCACGGCCGTGTTTGGCTGGGAACGTCACCTGGTTGGCCGGTTGCCGTTGCCGCCGGGGTTGAGCCTGCTGGCGTTGGCGACGAAGCCGTAATGGCCGCTTGGGGGCTGACCCCCAGTCGCGCCATCGGCCGGCTGCTGCCCACCACATCGGCAACAATATAGAGCGGCCGCCGCTTGGCCTCGACATAAACGCGGCCCAGATATTCGCCGATCACGCCCAGAACCAGCATCTGCGCAGCGCCGATGCCGATGACCAGCAGGCTCAGCGAGGTCCAGCCTTCCACGGTGCCGCCGGTCAACCACTTGGCCAGAATATAGATGGCAACCAGCACCAGCAGGCCAACCAGCCAGAGGCCGGCGTGGGAGGCAAAGCGCAGCGGCTTGGTGGAAAAGCCGGTGATGGCATCAAATGCCAGGCTGAGCATCTTGGTGAAGGGGTAGTGCGTCACCCCGGCCAGGCGCTGGGCGCGGGCGTAGGGGAAGGGCACTTGGGTGTAGCCGATCCATGCCACCATGCCGCGCACAAAGCGCGCCTGTTCCGGCATCGCCATCAGCACATCCAGCGCGCGCCGGCTGATCAGACGGAAATCACCGGTATCGAGCGGGATGTTGATATCGGTCAGCCGATCGAGGATGCGGTAGAACAGGCCGGCGGTGAACTTCTTGGCATAGCTTTCACCATCGCGGCTGGTGCGCAGACCATAAACGACATCGGCCTGCTCACGCGCCATCGTCGCCAGCATGTCGGGCAGCAGTTCCGGCGGGTCCTGCAGGTCGGCGTCGATCACCAGGATCTTTTCGCCGCGGCATAGATCCAGCCCGGCCGTGAGCGCCAGTTGGTGGCCATGGTTGCGCGCCAGATTGAGGCAGACCAGTTGCGGGTCACTGGCCGCCAGTTCCTGCATGATCGCCCAGGT
This sequence comes from Sandarakinorhabdus sp., assembly GCF_031422795.1. Lineage (GTDB taxonomy): Bacteria > Pseudomonadota > Alphaproteobacteria > Sphingomonadales > Sphingomonadaceae > Sandarakinorhabdus. The sequence goes on along the minus strand of NZ_JANPML010000099.1, from coordinate 2,124 downwards.
GCGATCGCGCGACCCATCGTTGATCAGCACGATTTCATGATCATCACCAAAACACTGGTGGGCGATGGCCGCGACCCGGCGATGCAGCTCGGGCAGGCATGCTTCCTCGTTGTAACACGGGATGACCACCGACAATCCGACCATGGCGCGACCCCCCGACCGCATATCAGCGGAACACAATGAACCTGTTGAGAATAAAGCCGAGCGGCGTCACCAATGCAACCCCGGCCAGCGTGGCGGCCAGCAGCCCGATATGCGGGGCTGCCAGCGTGTTGACGGCCGTAAACAACCCGCCACAGGCGATATTGACGGCAAGAAAGCGCAACATTTCAAGCCCCCAGCGGCCGTCACCCTGCGGCCTTGTCGCGCTGAAGGTCCAGAAGCGGTTGAGCAGGAAGCTTTGCGCCACCCCGGCGGCATAGCCAATCGCACTCGCTGTCGGCACGCCAAGCGGTTCAGCGAGCATCCGGATGATCAGATAGCTGGCCGTGGTGTTGAACACGCCAACCAAGCCAAAGCGCAGGAACTGCAGCAGCCCCGCCCGCGACGCCAACTGCTCCATCAGCATGCCATCACGGTCGGGCGCTGAAGCCGGCTGCCCGTTCAATGGCGAGGCCGGCATCGAGCACGCCCATCTCGTCAAGCGGGCGGCCGATGATCTGCAGACCAAGCGGCAGGCCGGAGGCCGACAGGCCCGCCGGCACGCTCATCGCCGGCAGGCCAGCAAGGCTGGCGGGCACGGTGAAAACATCGTTCAGATACATGGCGAGCGGATCGGCCTTGGCCCCGAACGCGAACGCCGGGCTGGGCGCCGTTGGCGTCAGCAGCACGTCGCATTTTTCGAAGGCCTGTTCGAAATCGCGTGCGATCAGCGCCCGCACTTTCTGGGCCTGGGTGTAATAGGCGTCGTAAAAGCCCGCCGACAGCACATAGGTGCCGATCATGATGCGGCGCTTCACTTCCTTGCCAAAGCCGGCAGCGCGGGTGGCGGCGTACATGTCGTGGACATTGCCGCCCTTGGGCGTGACGCGGTTGCCATAACGCACACCGTCGTAGCGGGCGAGGTTGGACGACGCTTCGGCCGGTGCCACGATGTAATAGGTCGGCAGCGCGTATTTGGTGTGCGGCAGCGAGACGGAGACGATTTCGGCGCCTTCGGCTTGCAGCCAGGCGATGCCCTGATCCCACAGCGCGGCGATTTCCGGGTCCATGCCGTCAAGGCGATATTCGGCGGGAATGCCGACGCGCTTGCCCTTCATCACGCCCGTCAAGCCTGCAGCCCAATCGGGCACGGCGACATCAAGGCTGGTCGAATCCTTGGCATCGAACCCGCACATCGAGGTGAGCAGATGGGCGCAATCGGTGACAGTGCGCGCCATCGGGCCGGCCTGATCCAGCGAAGAAGCAAAGGCGATCGTGCCCCAGCGCGAGGCGCGGCCATAGGTTGGCTTGATGCCGGCGATGCCGACAAACGCCGCCGGCTGGCGGATGGAGCCGCCGGTGTCGGTGCCGGTGGCACCGGCGCACAGCCGCGCCGAAACCGCCGCCGCCGAACCGCCTGACGATCCGCCGGGCACCAGTTCGGCCTCCGAACCCTTGGCTTTCCACGGGCTGATGACGCGGCCAAAGGCGCTGGTCTCGTTCGACGAGCCCATGGCAAATTCGTCCATGTTGAGCTTGCCAAGGAACACCGCGCCATCGCGCAGCAGATTGGCCGTCACGCTCGATTCATAACGCGGCACAAAACCCTTGAGGATGTTGGAACCCGCAGTTGTCTGCACGCCTTCAACGGCAAACAGATCCTTGATGCCCAGCGGGATGCCGGCCAACGGCCCGGTGCGGGTGCCATCGTCGACGGCCTTGGCCTGCGCCAGCGCCAGTTCCGGCGTTTCGACGATAAAGGCATTCAGATGCCGGTTGGCCGCCATCGCATCGAGATGCGCCTGCGCCAGTTCGACGGCGGAAAACTGCTTCGTCGCCAGGCCGGCCTGCATCTGCGCCAGTGAAAGTTCGGTCAGCGGGCTCATTCGATCACCTTGGGCACGGCAAAGAAGCCGCTGGCGGCGTCTGGCGCGTTGGCCAGCACCTTGTCCTGAATGCCGCCGTCGGTCACTTCGTCGGCGC
>NZ_JANPML010000098.1:0-1696 GCF_031422795.1 Sandarakinorhabdus sp. | reverse complement strand
CCAGAATCGATGATGAACATGCGCGCCTTGTCACAAAGCAGAAGGCTGGGCACAAGGCCGGTGATGACCACTTCCCTCACCATCCGCCCTGTCCATGCGCAAGATGCGGCCGAACTGGCCGATTTGTTGAACGAAATCATCACACGCGGCAGCACTACGGCCCTGCAGGAGCCTTACACGCCGGATGCGTTGGCGCAGGCTTATCTCAATGGCCCGCAAGTGCATTGCTGCTTTGTGGCCGAAGCCGATGCCCACCTGCTCGGCTTCCAGACACTGGGCCGCCAGGATTTCCTGCCCGATGACATCGGCGACATCGGCACGTTCACGCGTGTCGGCGGCATCCAGCGCGGCATTGGCAGCACGCTGTTTGCTGCCACCACCGCCCGCGCCCGCGCGCTCGGCCTGACCGCCATCAACGCCACCATCAGGGGCGACAACATCGGCGGCCTCGCCTTTTACAGCCGCATGGGCTTCATTGATCACGAGGTGGTGCCGGCGGTGCCGTTGAAGGACGGCACGCCGGTTGACCGGATCAGGAAGCGGCTCGCGCTGTAACCCCCTTCTCCCCTTGCGGGAGAGGGGATGAATCAAATATCTGCAAACACATGCGTTTCCGAAGCTGCCCCCGGATGTGTCACCGCCCCCAGTCGCGCCGGGCCCACCGTCTGCGCGAACTTCCAGATCGCGCCTGATTGGTAGTCCGTAGCGCGTGGCACCCAGTTCGCCCGCCGCGCCTCCAGAACCGCCGCATGCACTTCCAGTTCGATGGTGCCGGCCTGCGCATCGATGGCAATCATGTCGCCATCCTCGATCAGTGCGATCGGGCCCCCTTCGGCTGCTTCCGGTCCGACGTGCCCGATACAGAACCCGCGCGTCGCGCCCGAGAAGCGGCCATCGGTGATCAGCGCCACCTGCTCGCCCATGCCCTGGCCATAAAGCGCTGCGGTGGTGGACAGCATCTCGCGCATGCCCGGGCCGCCCTTGGGCCCTTCATAACGGATGACGATCACGCAGCCCGGCTCGATCCCGCGCTGTTCCACCACGGCGAAACAGGCTTCCTCGCTGTCGAACACCCGCGCCGGCCCGCGGAATTGCAGCGTCTTCATGCCCGCCACCTTCACGATGGCCCCATCCGGCGCGAGGCTGCCCTTCAGGCCGACCACGCCACCGGTGGGGGTGATCGGGTTGGACACCTCGTAAATCACCTTCTGGTTCGGGTTCCAGCTGATCTCGTCGATATTCTCGGCCAGCGTCTTGCCGGTCACCGTCAGGCAATCGCCGTGGATGAAGCCGGCATCAAACAGCGTCTTCAACACCATATAGACGCCGCCCGCGTCATACATGTCTTTCGCCACATATTTCCCGCCGGGCTTCAGGTCCGCGATATAGGGCGTCGTCTTGAAGATCTCGGCCATGTCGAACAGGTCGAACTTCACGCCGCATTCGTTGGCCATCGCCGGCAGGTGCAGCGCGCCGTTGGTGGAGCCACCCGTTGCTGCCACGATCCGCGCTGCGTTTTCAAAGGCTTCGCGCGTGCAGATGTCACGCGGGCGAATGTTGCGCTCCAGCAGCGTCATGATCTGCTTGCCCGCGGCAATCGCGATGTCGGCCCGGCTTTGATACGGCGCCGGCGCCATGTTGCTGTTGGGCAGCGACAGGCCGATTGCCTCGCCCACGCAGGCCATGGTGTTGGCGG
>NZ_JANPML010000097.1:0-4458 GCF_031422795.1 Sandarakinorhabdus sp. | reverse complement strand
CGGCGGCGCAACGCTTTGTCGCCATGGCCGATGCTGATGGCAAGACCAGCGTCACCATCGAGATATTGCATGTCGCCGGTTGGGCGCCCGGCCCTGGCCAGCCCAGCCCCAAGGCGCCGGGCAGCGCCACCACCAGCCTGGCCGACGCGCTCAAGAGCCGTGTGTAGCTTGCCGGAATCGCTTTCATCGCCCAAGCTTGGCGCAATGGATGCCGCTGCCACCTATCTGGTCGTGATCGACGACAGCCCGGAAAGCCAGGTGGCGATGCGCTTTGCCGTGCTGCGCGCCGCGCATGTGGGTGCCGATGTGCGGCTGGTGAGCGTGGTAAGGCCCACCGAGTTCATGCATTTCGGCACTGTGCAATCGATGATGGCCGCCGAAGCCCGTGCCGAGGCCGAAGCCTTGCTGGAGCAGTTGGCCGGCGAGGCCGAAGCGATGCACTGCGCCCGGCCCGGCGCTCTGGTGCTGGAAGGTGAGCCATCGGCGGTGATCCTGGCGCATGTGAAGGACAATCCTGGCATCCGCGCGCTTGTGCTTGGCACGGCCAGCCGCGGCAGCCCTGGTCCGCTGGTCAGTTTCTTTGCTGGTGAACGCGTTGGCAGCCTGCCGTGCATCCTGATGCTGGTGCCCGGCAGCCTTGATACCGACCGGCTGGCAACGATTGCATGAGCGTGGCCGCTGAATCACGACAGAAACTGTCTGATTTGACTTGAAGGCAGCGGGCGGCTGGGCCATATCGCAGCCAAGCGAAGGAAAGGCCCCGCCATGTTCATCGAAACCGAACAGACCCCCAATCCGATGACCCTGATGTTTCGTCCCGGCCAGAAAGTGACCGGCGGTGACAGTGTGGACATTCCGACCCCTGAAGCCGCTGAAGCCTCGCCGCTGGCCGCCGCCTTGTTTGCGCTGGGCGATGTGGACCGGGTGTTTCTGGGCCATGATTTCGTTTCGGTCACCCGCAATCCGGCTGGCGCCGATTGGCCGTCGCTCAAGCCGCAGATTCTGGGCGTGCTGGTCGATCATTTCACCAGCGGCGCGCCGCTGTTTACCGGCTCGGTCGCCGAAGCCGCCACCGATGATGATCCCGCCGATGCCGAGATCGTCATGCAGATCCGCGAGCTGATCGAAACCCGGGTGCGCCCGCAGGTGGCCGAAGATGGTGGCGACATTGTTTATCGCGGTTTCCGCGAGGGCACGGTGTTCCTCGAGATGCAGGGCGCCTGCTCCGGCTGCCCGTCCAGCACGATGACGCTCAAGATGGGCATTGAATCGCTGCTGAAATATTATGTACCCGAAGTTCTCGACGTGCGGGCGGTCTGATCATGGCCGGGCCACCACTGGACGGCGCCGCCCTGGCGCAGTTGTTCACCGATGCCCGCACCCACTATGGCTGGGACGACACGCCGGTATCCGAAGCCGATCTGCGCCAGCTGTATGATCTGGTGAAGATGGGGCCGACATCGGCCAATGGCTCGCCAGCGCGGTTCCTGTTCTGCCATAGCGTCGATGCGCGGGCGAAGCTGGCCGCTGCTGTTAGCGCCGCCAACCAGCCCAAGGTGACGGCCGCACCCGTGACGGTAATCATCGGTTTTGACCCGAAATTCCATGATCGGCTGCCTGAACTGTTTCCGCACGTCGATGCGCGGCCGTGGTTCAACTGGAACGCCGATTTCGCGCGGGAAACCGCCTTCCGCAACGCCTCCCTGCAGGGCGCCTATCTGATCATGGCAGCGCGCGCGCTGGGCTGGGACACCGGGCCCATGTCGGGCTTTGACAAAAAAGCCGTGGACGCGGCTTTCTGGGGCGATACCGGGATCGAAACCAACTTCATCTGCTCGCTGGGCAAGGGCAATGGCGAGGGCCTGTTCCCGCGTTTGCCGCGCTTGGCGTTTGAGGATGCCGCGCAAATCCTGTAGCGGCGCGGGCGTGACCATCCTTGCCCTTTCCACGTCGTCGCCCGCCTTGTCGATCGCTCTGGTCGATGGCGGCCACGTGCTGGCGCGGCATCACGCGCTGATCGGGCGCGGCCATGCCGAAGCGCTGGTGCCGGCGATTGCAGCGCTGCTGGGTGATCAGCGGGTCGACAGCATCATCGTCGACATTGGCCCTGGCAGCTACACCGGCATCCGTATCGGAATCGCGGCTGCCCGCGCACTGGGCGTGGCCTGGGGGGTGCCGGTGCACGGTGCATCAGCGCTGTCTTTGGTGGCAGCACAGGCCTTTGCCGCCGATCCGCTGCTTGCAGAAACATTTGCACTCATCGATGCCGGGCGCGGCCATGCGGCCGGCGCGCTGATCCGCTCCGATCTGTTGGCACCGCCGCCGGCCATGGTGACGATTGCGCCCACCGGTGTCGCGCTGGCGGGGGCTGGTGCTGCCTTGCTGCCGGGCGCGGCCGCGCTGCACCTTGATCACCCCGATGCCGCCTTTGCCGGGTTGCTGCCGGCGGCCGCACTGGGTTTGCCGCAGGCGCTTTACGCCGGCGACTGAGCTGATTATTCCGTCGCCTGTGGAACGCCCTCCCGCCCCGGACCCCGCCCAAAGCCCTGGCCCAAATTCTGGCCTGCTCATCGTGCCGGCTGATGAGCGGCATCTGGAGGCGATGATGGCCGTGATGCACGCCGCCTTTGACCCGCTTTATGGCGAAGCCTGGTCTTCGTCCCAACTGGGTGCGACGCTGACATTGCCGGGCTGTTGGGGAAGACTGGCACTGCTCGGAAACCAGTCCGTTGGTTTCAGCCTGTGTCGTGCCGCTGGACCAGAAGTGGAGCTGCTGTTGATTGCGGTTTCTCCACAAGTGCGCCGGAATGGTGTTGCAGGGCGCTTGCTGATGCGCGTGCAGGAAGACGCGCTGGTTCGCGGCGCGAGCGAATTGTTCCTTGAAGTGCGCGAGGATAATGAACCTGCCAAGTATCTGTATAATCGCGCAGGTTTTGTGCAGGTTGGCCAGCGCGCTGATTATTATACCGCCAAGGATGGAAGCCGCCGCGCTGCGATTACCATGAGATATAGTATGGAACAGTTGACAGGCTGATGTTTTCGGGTTGCAAAATTGTTGATCAAACGTCAATGACAGAATTGCGGCTATAAGAACCGCGAATGTTCAAGGGTCAAGGACATCCATATGACAGAAAATTCACAGTCTCACGCAGAATTGCTGGCGCTGACGGCGGACATCGTCTCGTCGCATTTCGCCAACAACACGGTTGCGCCCGGTGAAGTCCCCGGCGTCATTGAAGCCGTCTATGCCACGCTTGCTCGGCTGGGGTCGCCTGTCGAAGCACCGGCACCCAAGCAGGAACCCGCCGTCGCGATCCGTTCGTCGATCAAGCCAGATTTCATTGTCTGCCTGGAAGACGGCAAGAAGCTGAAGATGCTGAAGCGTCACCTGATGACGCGTTATGGCATGACGCCCGACGATTATCGCACCAAGTGGGGCCTGTCGTCTGATTATCCGATGGTTGCGCCCAATTATGCCGAACAGCGTCGGACGCTGGCCAAATCGATCGGCCTGGGCACCAAGCGCACCTCCAAACCGCGCGGTCGCCCGCGCAAGAACCCGGCCTGAACCATCAGGCTGCAATCGCTGGCGCGGGGGTAGGGGCCGCACCAGCAATTGCCCCGCTTGCCCAAGCCCGTCTTGCACCCTAATTGGGGAGCAGGGCGGGCTTTGGCATGCCCGGCGGGAGAATGATCGTGAATACGCCGATCGATATCGAGGCGCTGTGCCTGAAAAAGGGCCTGCGCATCACCGAGCAGCGCCGGGTCATTGCCCGCGTGCTGAGCGAAGTCACTGATCACCCCGATGTGGAATCGCTGCACCGCCGTGTCGCCGAAGTCGATCCGCGCATTTCGATCGCCACCGTCTATCGCACGGTGAAGCTGTTCGAAGAGGCCGGCATCTTGGAACGCCACGAGTTTCAGGGCGGCAGATCGCGTTATGAAACCGTGGCGGATGGCCATCATGATCATCTGATCGATATCGATACCGGTGACGTGATCGAGTTCCACGATCCGGAACTGGAAGAATTGCAGCGCCGGATTGCCGAAAAGCTAGGCTATCGACTCGTCGATCATCGCATGGAGCTTTATGGCCAGGCCCTCAAGAAGCCGGTTTGAGGCTCAGTTTGTGGTCATGAATTGATTCAGCGCCGCCCACCGTCGGTCCGGCGTCTGGGCACTGCCCGTACCGCGCTGGGGGCCGTGGCCACCGCGGCCACCATCGTGCCGGCCGAACTATTGCTGCGCATCGCGACCTTTCGCAACCGACCCTATCTGCCGATCTGGTTTCACCGCGGCCTGTCGCGGTCATTGGGCGTCCGCATCCGCATGCACGGTGCGCCGCCGCCGGGCGGCAAGATACTCTATGTCGCCAACCACCTGAGCTGGACCGATATTCCCGTGCTGGGCGCGCGTATCAACGCCAGTTTTGTCGCCAAATCAGAAGTCGCCGGCTGG
>NZ_JANPML010000096.1:0-4618 GCF_031422795.1 Sandarakinorhabdus sp. | reverse complement strand
GATTGATCGTTGCGTCTAGCGGTTGCCCAGCCCGATTGTCGAGAGAGTGTCTGCCGCATGTCCACCCAGCTTGTCTGGTTCCGTAATGATCTGCGCCTGGCCGATCATGCTGCCTTGATCGCCGCCGCCGCGCGCGGCCCGGTGGCGGCGCTGTTTGTGCTGGATGATGAAACGCCAGGAAACTGGCGCCTGGGCGCTGCGCAGCGCTGGTGGCTGCACCACAGCCTGATCAGCCTTGGCCGCAGCATCGAACAGCGCGGCGGCCGGCTGCTGCTGCGCCGGGGCCGGGCCGGGCCGATCGTCAAGGCCGTGGCCGCCGAACTGGGCGCGCACGTGCACACGCTCATCCACCACGAGCCGTGGGCCGCGGTGCAGGTGAACGAGGCCGGCCCGGTGACGCAGCATCTGGGCGTCACCCTGGCGCCGCCGGAAAGCGTGTTGAGCGGCACCGGCGGGCGCTATCGCATCTTCACGCCGTGGTGGCGCAAACTGCTGGATCAGATGCCGCCGCCGCGCCCGTTGCCGGTGCCCGATCTGCGCTGGGCCGATGTGAGCCGCATTGCCAGTGATGAACTGGATCAGTGGCAACTGTTGCCGACCACGCCCGATTGGTCCGGCGGCTTTGCCGACTGGCAACCGGGGGAGGCGGGTGCAGCGGCCCGGTTGGCCGATTTTGCCCACCGCGCCGCCCGTTATGACGCCGCGCGCAACCTGCCGTCGGTCGAAGGCACGTCGCGCTTGTCACCGCATCTGGCGTTGGGCGAAGTATCGCCAAACACCGCCTGGCATGTGATTGCCGACGCGGTTGGCGAAGGCGTGGCCGAGCCTTATCTGCGCGAACTGGGCTGGCGCGATTTTGCCGCCAACATCATCGGGCAATTCCCCGATCACGGCGATGCGCCCAACCGCGAGGCCTTTGCCCGCTTCCCGTTCGTTGATGATCCAGCCGGCTTTGGTGCCTGGTGCAAGGGCCAGACCGGCTATCCCATCGTGGACGCCGGGATGCGGCAATTGTGGGCGACGGGCTGGATGCACAATCGCGTGCGCATGATCACCGCGAGTTTTCTGGTGAAACACCAGCTGATCGACTGGCGCCACGGCGAACGCTGGTTCTGGGACACGCTGGTGGACGCCGATTACGGCAGCAACGCGCAGGGTTGGCAGTGGGTGATGGGTTCGGGCGTGGATAGCTCGCCCTTCAACCGCATCTTTGCCCCGGTCGGGCAGAGCGCCAAATTTGATGCCGCGGCCTATATTCGCCGCTGGGTGCCGGAACTGGCAAAGCTGCCAGACGCTGCCATCCACGCGCCGTGGGAGGCCGGGGTCGCCCTGATCCGCGCCGGCGTGAAGCTGGGCCGCGATTATCCGCAGCCGATCGTGGGCCACGAAGCGGCGCGGGCGCGGGCGCTGGCCGCATGGGCGCAGGTGAAAGCGGGCCGCTCCGACGACGCAATGCAATAAACAGAAATGCCTCCGGCGGCCAGGGCCTGAGGCCCTGGACCCACTCTCGTTTTGCCTGTGCCCGGTGCCGACACTTCGGCCTTGTATCAAATCAATTCAAATGGGCGCAGGCCTCAGGCCTGCCCGCCGGAGGCTCGCTTTTTTTACACTTGAAGCCTTGCCAATCGAAATTCGCGGCCTAATCGCCCTTACGGCGCGCCAGGAACAACAGGCTGACCACGCCGACATAGATCGCCAAGGCGCTTGCTTCGGCCCGTGTTGACTGCGCCATCAGCCAGGCGATGGCGGCAAAGGCCACCACGGCGGCCGGCTTCAACACGTGCAGTTCCGCCACCGGGCCAGCCTGTTCGACGCCCAGCGCCCGCAGGCGCAGCGCTGCGGCGCAGCCGATGGCATAGACCGACAGGGTGGCCAGCGTGGCGACGATGATCAGGGTTTCAAAACTGCCGCTGATCGCCAGGCCAGCGGCCACCACGACATGCGCTGCGACGGCGTTGCGCGGCACTTGCTGGTTTGGTTCGATCGTGGCCAGCCAGCGCGGCAACAGGCCATTTCTGGCGGCGGCAAACACGATGCGCGGTGAATTCAGCGATTCGCTGGTGAGAAAGCCGAAGATCGAGATGACGGCTCCAACGGCCATCACGGCGCCCAGCCCCGGCGACACGCTGGCGAAAGCCGTTGCCAGCGGCGCCGGTGCGCCGGCCAGTGCGTTGCCGATCAAGCCCTGCGCCACGGCCTGAATGCTGACATAGACCAGCGCGACCACCGTCAGCGCGATGGCGATGGCGCGCGGAATGGTGCGGGCCGGATCGCGCACCTCGCCAGCGACGGCCAGCCCGCCTTCCATGCCGGTATAGATGAAAATGGCCATGATGGCGGCGCGGCCGATATCGGCGTGGCCGCCCGCCGCGTTGGCAGCCAGCGGCAGCACCAGATTGGACGGCGCCACGAACCACGCGCCAACCAACACGAACAAGGTGAGCGGCACCAGCTTGGAAACAGTGAACAGGCCGACGAAGCGCGCCGCGGTGCCGACGTTGCGGCTGTTGATGGCCAGCAGCACCAGAAAGATCAGGGCAATCAACGCCGGGCGGATATTGTCCGCCGCCAGTGCCGGCCACAGGGCGCCAGCGGCCGATACCGCCGCGTTGGCCAGGGCGCCGCTGGCCAGGATATTGCCGGCCCACGTGAGCGCACCGGTGAGCCAGCCCCAATAGGGGCCAAACGCCGCCGTGGTGAAGCCATAGACACCGCCGCTGGCCGGCACCCGCGCCGCGGCTTCGGCAAAGCACAGCAGGATGGTGCCGACGATCAGCGCGGCCACGGCATAGGCCAGCGGGGCCCAGGCCCCAACGGCAGCGGCAATTTCGCCAGGCAGCGTGAAGATGCCGCCGCCGATCACGATCCCGATCAGATTGCCGACCATGGCCCACAGGCCGATGCCGGCGACCAGGCCGCCTGTTTTCTGCGCGTTCGCCATGCCGACCCCCTGAACTGGCAGGCTAGGGGGTGGGCACGGGCTTGTCCATGGGATCAGGCCAGATCGAACACCAGCGCTTCGGCGCCGCCCTGTGATGACAGGGCCAGCGCGCTGGTGCCCTGCACAGCCAGCCCGTCGCCCTGCCGCAGTGCGTGGCCGTCCACCACCAGCGCGCCGCGCGCCACCTGCACCCAGGCATGGCCGCGGGTGATCGGCGCTGTGATCGCGCCGCCCGGTGCCAGCACGGCGCGGGCAATGCTGGCGTCGCTGTGAATGGTCACGGCGCTTTCGGGCGCTTCCGGGGCGGCCACGATGTCCAGTTGCGAGGCGCCGCCGGCCACGGCGGGCAGCGTCTTCTGCTCATAGCCCGGCGCGATGTCGCGCTGGTTGGGCAACAGCCAGATCTGCAGCAGATGCACCGGTTCGGATGGGCTGGCGTTGAATTCGCTGTGACGGATGCCGGATCCGGCGCTCATGCGTTGGGCTTCGCCGGGGCGGATCACCGCGCCGCTCCCGATGCTGTCCTGATGTTCGAGCGCGCCATCCAATATGTAGGTGACGATCTCCATATTGTCATGGGCGTGGGTGGGGAAGCCGCCGCCACCGGCCACGCGATCCTCGTTGATCACCCGCAGGGCGCGAAAACCCATGATCCTGGGGTCATGATATTGGCCAAACGAGAAACTGTGCGTCGCCTGCAGCCAGCCATGATCGGCGCGGCCACGGTCTTCGGATTTGCGGTGCAGATAGGTGGGCACGTCAGTGTCTCCGCTGGGAGTGGTTGCAGCAGATATGGGGATGGAGCTGTCCTGCGCCAGATGCGAACCCATCGCAGCAGCCATGTCAGAACGGTATGACCTCGCCCTGCCAATCGAGCAGCAAACCCGATTGCGCCGGGGTGGCGGTGTCGATCACGCGCAGCAGGTGGCGGGCGCTCTCCTCCGGCGTGAACAGCGTTTTTACGCCTTTCTGGAAGGGTTTGGACAGGCCGGAATCGACCGTGCCGGGGTGCAGGGCCAGCAGCACCTGATCGGGATTCCGCCGTGCCTGCTCGATGGCCATGGTGTGGATCAGCTGGTTGAGCGCGGCTTTCGATGCACGATAGCTGTGCCAGCCGCCGAGCCGATTATCGCTGATCGAACCGACGCGGGCCGACAGCGCCGCCAGCACCGTTTTGCGGCCCTTTGGCATCAGCGGCAGCAGTGCGCGCGCAACCAGCGCGGGGCCGATGGTGTTGATCGCAAAGGCGGTCGCCAGCGCGTCGGCCGAAAGCTGGCTGTTGGCCTTCTCCGGCGCCAGTGCATTCCCGTGAAGAACGCCCGTGGCGATGAACACTAGATCGGGGGCGATGGTCAGTGCGGCAGCGGCGGCTTCGATGCTGGCGGGATCGGTGAGATCAACGCCGCCGCTGCGGCTCCAGCGCGTGATCTGCGCGCCGTCCTGTTCAAGCAGCGCCGCAAACGCCGCGCCGATGCCGCCGGTGGCGCCGACGACAATTGCATGAAGACCGGGCTGAAAGCTGGGAAGGATGGTCATGCACCCCGCTTAGCGCGGGCGCGGGCAGAGGGCTTGGGCCGCGTGGTCGCAGGCTATTCCTTCTCCCCCAGTTACTCCTTTTCCATCGTGCACTGCAACGGATGCTGGTGCTGACGGGCAAAATCGGTGACCTGGTTCACC
>NZ_JANPML010000095.1:0-4011 GCF_031422795.1 Sandarakinorhabdus sp. | reverse complement strand
TGTCGCAGCGCACGCAGATGGCGATTTCCTCGTCGAGCAGGATGGGGGCGTGATAAACCACCTCGGCCTTCACCACGTGCAGTTCGGGCGCGCCCCGCAGATTTGCCTCTGGATACAGGCCAACATGCCGAAAATATTCGGTGATGCCGATGTCGAAATATTCAAGATAGCGGCTGTTGAACACCACTGCCTGCGCGTCCACCTCGGCATAGCGGGCGCGGGCGTTCCAGATAAAGCGAAAGTCTGATCGAGCCATCAGCGTGGTGTAGCAGGCGCTGCCCCATCCGCCAGTGGCTTTTCGGGCAGTTTGGCATTCATGCGGCCAAGCGCAGCCGCCGCCGCCTGCCCGGCCGGCGTGTCGGGCGCGTCGGCCGCAGCCGCCTCCCAGGCCTGCCGGGCCAGCGCCGTGTCGCCCTTGGCCGATGCGATATTGCCGGCTTCCAGTTCGACATCAGCCGAATCCGGCGCCAGCGCCGCCGCTTTCAGCAATGCAGCTTCGGCCGCCACCAGATCGCCGCCGCGCCGGGCCAGCGTCGCCTTCAACAGCCATGGCGTGAAATATTCCGGCGAAAGCACGGTGGCACGGGTGAGATCGGCCATCGCCAATTCGGGCCTGCCGGCCACCACCTGCGCTTCGGCGCGGGTGGTGAGCAGATCGGCTTCGGCGCGCGGGCTGAGTTCGGCGCCGCCCGGCCCCGCGTCCTGCAATTTCAGCGCCCGGGTCAGGAAGCGCACCGCGTCAGCCGGCTGCTCGGCGATCAGCGCCGCGTCGGCCGCCTGCCGCCACAGCGCAATCGCCTGGCCATCGCGGGCATCCTCGCTGGCCTGGCCGGCGGCTTCATAGCTTTTCAGCGCCGCCTCGTGGTGGCGGGCGTGCATCTGGGCCACAGCCAGGCAATGGCGCGGCGCCACGCCGCCGCCTTCGATGCGCCAGGCATAGGCCATCTGCATCGCCCGCGCCGGATCCTTGGCCGCCAGTTCGATGCAGGCGGCATAGCGGGTGGGATCGGACGGGGCGGCCAACGCAGGAACGGCCGCCAGCAGGGCAAGAACAGCCAATGGCTTCACGACAACTCCAGAGCAGTGGCGATCAGCGCGGCAATATCAGCATCGCGCGACAGCCGATGATCACCATCCTTGATGAGCCGCACCTGAACATCGCCGCCCGTCAGCCGTGCCGCGATGTCGAGCGACAGCCGCCACGGCACCGCATCGTCCTGCTGGCCGTGCAGAAGCCGCACCGGCGCGCTGATGGCAATCTGGCCATCGAGTAGCAGATGATCCGGTGCATCATCGATCAGGGCGCGGCTGTAGCGATAGGGTTCGCCATAATCCGACGGGCGGGTGAAAAAGCCCTGCGCCTCCAGCTGCCGCCGTTCGGCTTCACCGGCCTTCAGCCCCCACACGGTGAAATCCGGCGCGGCGGCAATGCCCACCAACCCGGCCAGCCTTGCTTCAAGCGCGCGGCCCGCCAGCAGTGCGATCCAGCCGCCCATCGAACTGCCGATCAGCAGCACCGGCCCCTGCGGCCAGACATGCGCGATCAACGCCAGGGCATCATCCGTCCAGCGGCCGATGCTGCCAGCAAGGAAATCGCCGCCGCTGGCGCCGCAACCGGAATAATCCAGGCGCAGCATTGCCTGACCCCTGGCGCGGGCATGGTCGCTCAGCGCCTCGGCCTTCGATCCGGTCATGTCGCTCATGTAACCGGGCAGGAACACCAGCAACGGCCCGGTGCCCGGCACGAAGCGATAGGCCAGGCGCGCGCCGTGCCAATCGAGATGCTGAAGACTGCTCATGCCAGCCAGGAATGCGGCGTCATTCCAACTCCGGGCCAGCCAATCGCCTTGGCCAGATCAGGCAACGGCTGCGGCGTGATCGCCACATTGCTGTCACGCGTCGCCCACAGCACTGCGCCGATCACCGCCATCAGAGTCAGCAGGATCACCGCCAGTCGTCGCAGCGGGTTTGCTGGCGGCAGCAGCGGCAAATCATGCACCCAGCTTTGCGGCGGCGGCACTGTATCGAATCTGATCTGCCAATCCTTGTTGTCGGTGCGGCGCAGGTTCAGCCCATCGTCGCGGCGCACGCGGGCCAGCGGAATGGCGCTGATATCAGCCTCCACATTGATCACCAGCCGCTTTTCCAGCGCCGTCACCACCACCGCTTCGCGCCGGCCATCGCCCGTGAGCACGCCGGAAAGCGGACGGTTCTTGGCGGAACGCCGGTTAACAGGGGGGGCGGGCGGGGTTGGCATCAGAACCACCCTGCCAACAGCCAGCCATTGCTGCAAGCCATTGCGGCACTGGCGCCGCTCACCAGCCGCCGGCCCTGCCATCCCTGCCATCCCTGCCCTGCGCGTCAGCGCTGGCCAGCGGCTGGCTCAACCCGCCTTGCCGCGCATGGCCGCTTCGATCTCGGCGACGCTGCGCGGTATGCCGGCCGACATGCGTTCCGATCCGGTCGCCGTCACCAGATATTGATCCTCGATGCGGATGCCCTGGTTGGCAGAATGGGCATACAGGCCGGGTTCGATGGTGATCACCGCGCCGGCGGGGATGGGTTTTGAACGATCGAACGGATCATGCACATCCAGCCCGACATAATGGCCAAGGCCGTGATAAAATTCGTCGATGCGCCCGGTGCGGCGGAACACCTGCCTGGCGGCCTCGTCCAGCTCCTCAAAGGTGACGCCGGCCTTCAGCCTTGAATCGGCGGCGGCCTGTGCGGCCAGCACCAGTTCGTAATCGGCGCGCTGGGCCGGCGCAAAGCGGCCATTGGCGGGGAAGCTGCGGGTGACATCGCAGGCATAGCGCCCCACCGACGCCGCCGCATCGATCAGCACCAGATCGCCATCGCGGATCGGCCCGGTTTCGGTGATGTAATGCAGCGATGCCGCGTTGCGCCCGGCGGCCACGATGCTGTTGTAGGAAAGGCCGGTGCCGCCGGCATTGGCAAAGCCTTCCTCCAGCAGCCGCCGCAACTGGCGTTCGGTCATGCCCGGCTTCACGCCCCGCATCGCCGCCAGATGGCCGGCGCGGGTGGCCGTCATCGCCTTTTGCATCAGATCCAGCTCGCGCGGTTCCTTCACGCTGCGCAGCGCCGTCAACAGGCCGGATTGATCGCGGATGCTGGTGCCCGGCACCCGCGCCGCGATCCTGCCATACAGCTCCAGCGTTTCGGGCACCGGCGCGGTGGCGGAAACCACGGGCCCCAGGAAATGCAGGTCCTTGGCGCGGGTGGCCAGCTGCGTCACCAGCCCGCCCAGTCGCGTGCTGCGCTGCACGCGCTGGATGCCGGTGCGCTGCTCGATCAACGAACCCAGCGGCAGCCGCTCCACCGTCACGCGCTCCATCTCGATATCGCGTGACGGCAGAAACAGAAACTCCTTCACCGCCGCCTCGCCGGGGGCCAGCACCAGGATGGCACCGGGCTCGTCCATGATGCCGGTCAGCCAGGCAAAATCGCCGTTCTGCGTGAACGGCGCCAGCAATGTGTTGTCGGGCGCATCGGCTGCCGTCGCGCCATGGATGACCGCCAGACCGGTTTTCAGCTGCGCCATCAGTTGCGCGCGGCGGGCACGATACACGTCGGGCGCGAACGGGCTGGTGCCCAACGGCGTGCCATAGCCCGGCCCCGGCAGGATTTGCGCGGCTGCGCTGTTGAACGGTGAAAGCGCGATCGCGGCCCCCGCTAGAAACTGCCTGCGTTCGAATATCATGCGGTGCCCCCTGCGTTGATCGCCAAAGGCTGGCAGATCGCTCCGGCGACGTCCACAGGCATTGCGCAACTATTGGGGCCAAGTAACGGGTGGCGAAAGTGCGGATTTTTGATTAGGCACGCAGCGCCGCTCCATGATGGCGGCAGCGCTTGCAAACAAAGGTCACCATGTCCGATTCTGTAACCCTCACGCTCCCCGATGGCTCGCAGCGCAGTGTTGCGCGCGGGACTACCGGTGCGGAAGTGGCGGCCAGCATCGGGCCGGGGCTGGCCAAGGCGGCGCTGGCGGCC
>NZ_JANPML010000094.1:0-4823 GCF_031422795.1 Sandarakinorhabdus sp. | reverse complement strand
ACCCAACGGCGGCGGCCGTCGCCTTGAAGAACCTGGAGATCATCGAGCGCGAGGATCTGATCCGCCGCACCCGGGAAGACAGCGGCCCCTATCTGGCGCAGCGCCTTGCCGAACTCGCCCGCCACCCGCTGGTGGGCGAAGCACGCAGCCTGGGCCAGATAGGGGCCGCTGTCTTCCCGGGTGCGGCGGACCAGATCCTCGCGCTCGATGATCTCCAGATTTTTCAGCGCCACCGCCGCCGCTGTGGGGTGGCCGGAATAGGTATAGCCATGCACGAAATCATCCGGGTTGGCCTTGATCGCAGCCACGATGAAATCGGCAACGCCCACCGCTGAAATCGGCAGATAGCCCGATGAAAGGCCTTTCGCCATTGTCACCAGATCGGGCGTGATGCCATAATGCTGGTGGCCAAACCATTGGCCCAGCCGGCCAAAACCGCAGATCACCTCGTCGCAGCACAACAGGATGCCGTATTTGCGGCAGATGGCTTCGACGCGGGGCCAATATCCGGCGGGCGGGATGATGACGCCGCCGGCACCCTGCACCGGTTCCCCGATAAAGGCCGCGACATTCTGGGGCCCGGCGGCAAGGATGGCATCTTCCACCTCTTGCGCGGCGCGCGCGGCAAAGGTGTCTTCGTCTTCATCAAAGCCTTCGGCGAATTTATAGGGCTGCATCACGTGCACGAACCCTGGCAGCAACGGGCCGCCTTGGGCGTGCATCGGTGCCATCCCGCCCAGGCTCATGCCGGCGATGGTCGATCCGTGATAGCCGTTGACGCGGCTGATGATCACCTGGCGCTGCGCCTCGCCCTTCACCTGCCAATAATGGCGCGCAGTGCGGATCAGCGTGTCGATCGCCTCACTGCCGGAGGAATTGAAGAAGATGTGGGAAAAATGGCCGCCGAGGAGCCCCGACAATTTCGCCGCCAGTTCCACCGTTGGCGGCGCCACCGTCTTGAAGAAACTGTTGTAATAAGGCAGTTCAAGCATCTGATGATAGGCCGCTTCGGCCAGTTCGGTGCGGCCGTAACCGACATTCACGCACCACAACCCGGCCATGCCATCGAGCAGGCGGAACCCGTCGCCATCGATGATCGTGCAGCCCTCGCCGCGCACGATGATGCGGCTGCCGCCCATGTCTTCCACGGCCTGCCAATCCTGTTGCGGAGGCAGGTGATGGGCGACATCCAGCCGCCTGAGTTCGGCGATGTCGTAATTGCGGGTCATGGCGTCGACTCCGAGTGCTGGCCGCGCAGGGCGTGCCCAAGAATATGAAAGAAGGTGGCGGCATCGGCATCGGTATCGGCCGTCCATTCCGGGTGCCATTGCACGGCCAGCACGGGGGCATTGCCGATGCGGGCCGAAACCGCTTCTACCATCCCATCGGGCGCCAGCGCCTCCACGGCAAGGCCGTCACCCAGCCGGGCGATGCCCTGATAATGGACGCTGTTGACGGTCAACGCCGGGCGGCCATGCGCTTGCGCCAGCACGCCGCCAGGGGTGAGCGAAACGGCGTGGCGATGATCAAACATCGCCATGAAGGGCACATCATCTGGCGCATGATGGTCCAGCACCTCGCGGGTGAGCGTGCCGCCCAGCGCGACGTTGATTTCCTGAAGCCCGCGGCAAATGCCGAACAACGGCTTGCCGCGCGCCAGAACGCTGCGCACCAGCGCCGCCATCATCGCATCGCGGCCCGGATCGAACGGCGGATCGCCTACTTGCCCTTCGCCATACAGCGATGGCTGCAGATTGGACGGGCTGCCGGTGAGCAGCACGCCGTCCAGCCGGTCGATCACCTCTTCAGCGGTCATCAGATCGGGCAGCGCCGGCACCAGCAGCGCGGCGCAATCGGCATGGCGCATGGCAGCGCTCACATACCGGTTCATCACCGCCTGCGCCGGCTCCACACCGACGGTCCGCGTGCAGCAGATGATACCCAGAACCGGCCGGTTCATGACAGCAGCACCGCCGGCGAACAGGCGTGCCAGGCCAGCCACACCGCCTCGCCCAGCGCAAAATCTTCCTGATCCCAGCGGGTCAGATTGGATCGCAGCGCCTTCAATTTCTGGCCGTCGCCCAGCGTCACTTCATACAGGCTTTCGCTGCCCAGATAGGCAACGTGGGTGATCCTGCCGGCCACGGCATTGCGGCCCTGCGGTGCATCGCCCAGCGCTGGCGGCTGCGGCGCGTCCTTGTGCAGCTCGATCTTTTCCGGGCGCAGCGCCAGCCACAGCGTGGTGCCGGCCGCGCCGGTCACGCCGTGATCGAGGAACAGCGGCTGGTCGATGCCCGCCACCGCCACTTCGGCGAACGCAGGTTCATCGACCACCAGCCTGCCTTCCAGCATGTTCACCGAACCGATGAAATCGGCGACGAAGCGGCTGGCCGGGAATTCGTACAGATCAGATGGGCTGGCCACCTGCTGCAACAGGCCACGGTTCATCACGGCGCAGCGATCGGCCAGCGCCAGTGCTTCATCCTGATCATGGGTCACCATCACAAAGGTGATGCCGACCTGCGCCTGCAACTGGCACAATTCGGTGCGCATCGCCTCGCGCAATTTGGCGTCCAGCGCCGACAACGGTTCATCCAGCAGCAGCACGCGCGGTCGCTTGATCAGCGCGCGGGCCAGCGCCACCCGTTGTCGCTGCCCGCCCGACAATTGATCCGGTCGGCGGCTGCCCAGCCCATCCAGCTTGACCAGCGCCAGCGCCTCCTCCACGCGCATCGTGCGCTCGCCGCTTGGCACACCGTCCACCTTCAGGCCATATCCCACATTGTCCGCCACGTTCATGTGCGGGAACACGGCATAATTCTGGAACACCATGTTGACCGGGCGCTTGTTGGGCGGAACATTCGTCACGTCCTGTCCGTCGATCAGGATGCGGCCTTCGGTTGGCACTTCCAGGCCGGCCAGCATGCGCAGCAAGGTGGTCTTGCCGCAGCCAGACGGCCCCAGCAGCGCGAAGAATTCGCCCTCGCGCACCTCCAGATTCACGTCGTCCACAGCCACTACCTTGCCGTAGCGTTTGGTGACGCCTTCGAAGCGGATGATGGGCTGTCCTGTCATCATGCGGCCTGCTTGGCGATATCTGCCCCCTGCAGCCACAGCGCCAGCGCGGTGAGGCCGGCAGTGAGCAGGATGAGCAGCGTGGAGGCGGCATTGACCGCCGGCGTGACCGAGAAGCGCACCATCGAATATACCTTGATCGGGAAGGTGATCGTATCTGGCCCGGAGGTGAAGAAGGTGATGACGAAATCATCGAGGCTGAGCGTGAAGGCCAGCAGCGCGCCGGCCACCAGCCCCGGCACCATGTGCGGCACCATGATATCGCGGAAGATCAGCCATTCGCCGGCGCCCAGATCGCGGGCGGCTTCGGCCAGCGCGCCATCGAAACTGGCCAGCCGCGCCCGCACCACCAGCGCCACGAAACTGAACGAGAAGGTGGCGTGGGCGATAATGATGGCGCCCAGATTGGCCGGCCATGGCAGTTCGGTGGGCCAGGGCACGATGGCGGTGAAGAATACCAGGAAAGCGACACCGAGGCAGATTTCCGGCACCACGATGGGCAGGCCCAGCAACGCCTCCAGCGGCGCCTTGCCGGCAAAACGGAAGCGCCACAGCAGCAGGGCGGCCAACGTGCCGAGGACCAGGCTGATGAGGGTGGACGCCGCCGCGATCACCAGCGAATTGCCAAAGGCCGCCACCAGTTCGCCATCGTCGAACAGTTCGGCATACCAACGCAGCGAAAAGCCGCGCCACACGGTGATGCGCCTACTGTCGTTGAAGGAAAACACCACCAGCGCCAGCAGCGGCAGATAAAGAAACGCGCCGACCAGCGCCAGCCACAGCCGCAGCGGCCAGCGCGCCAGATAATCCAGCGGGCCGCTCATCGGTCCGCTCCGCGACGGCGGATGATCGCCTGCACCATCAGCGCCGCAAAGGTGAGATACATCAGCAAGAACGACAGCGCCGCGCCGAACGGCCAATCGTTGGCGGAACGGAACTGGCGCTCGATCACGTTGGCGATCATCTGGCTGTTGGTGCCGCCCAGCAGATCGGGCGTGAGATAGGCGCCCAATGCCGGGATGAAGGTGATGATGATGCCCGAAACGATGCCCGGCAGCGCCAGCGGCACCACCACCCGCCACAAAGTGGCAAGATGGCCGGCGCCCAGATCCAGGCTGGCCTCGATCAGCGAGCGGTCCAGCCGATCAAGCGCGGCATAGAGCGGCAGCACCATGAACGGCAGGTGGACATAGACGAGGCCAATGACCACGGCGAAATTGTTGTTGATCAGCGGCAATGGCGCGAACGGCGGCAACCCCGGCACCACGTCCCACAAGGCCCCCAGCCCATAGTTGATCAGCCCTTCGGTGCGCAGGATCGCCATCAGCGCATAGGTGCGGATCAGCAGGTTGGTCCAGAACGGCAGCATGATCGCCACCAGCAGCAGCAGCTTGGCGCGCGGCTGCGCAAAGGTGATGGCCAGCGCCACCGGCAGGCCCAGAATGAAGCACAGCAGCGTGGTGAGCGCCGCAAAACCCATGGATTTCAGCAGGATCGCCAGATACAGCGGCTTCAGCGCGCGGGCATAACTGCCCCAGCTGCCGGTGATGGCGATATCGACCAGCGTGCGGTTTTCGCCGAAACTATAGGCCCAGATGACCGCCATTGGCGCCAGGAACAGCGCAAACAGCCACACCACCGGCGGCAGGCTCAGGGCGGCAAAAACCTGTCGCGCTTGGGCAGGCCGTTGCAGCATCATGCCGCCATCACCCGGGTGATCGCCTCTTCCACGGCGCGGATGTAGCCAA
>NZ_JANPML010000093.1:0-12447 GCF_031422795.1 Sandarakinorhabdus sp. | reverse complement strand
CTTTATCTTGGCGCGGCTGCTCCGCTGGCTGATGCGCTGGCGCCCTCGCTCAAGGCCAGTGGCGGCGTGTTGGCAGCGGGCCGGGCGCTGGTCGGGCCGGGCAGACCGGCGCTTGCCATTGCCACAAGCGGGGCTGCCGATGCCCGCGCAGCTGCCGACGGCCGCCAGCAGACGCGGGAACGGCAACGCCGCAATGCCGTTGCGTCTTCGCCGGACGCGATCGAGCTGGGCTATTACGACGTTGATCGCGATTATCAGCCTGGCCTGCAACGGGCGCGCCTGCGGGCAGGGGTGCGCGTCGATGGCGACGGCCTGCCGCTGGCGCTGTCGGCAACAGCTGCCAAACAATTGTGCAATGATCGTGTCTTGCGGCTTGCAGCCGGCCGGCAGCAGCGCAGCTTGCGGCTGCCGTGGCGCTATCTTGGCATCTTGCCCGGTGACGTGTTGCGGCTAGACGATCTGGAATGGCAGGTTCGCGAAACCCGCTTCGAACGCTTTGTGCTCACCCTTGAACTGGTGCGTGTCGGCGCGGTAGCCGCGCTGATGCAGCCTAGTGATCCCGGCCGGGCACTTGTGCACGGCGATCAGTCCGCAGGCCCGACGAGCCTGTTGGCACTCGATCTGCCACCCTTGCCCGGCGAATTGCCGGATGGACCGCGGCTCTGGATTGCCGGCGCCGGTGCATCTGCCGGCTGGCGGCGGGCAGGCGTTATGCTCAGCCTCGATGATGGCGCCAGTTACGAACCTGTCGGCTTGCTGCCAGCGCCGGTGGCGATGGGGCGGGCCGTGTCAATCCTGCCAGCGGCGATCCCGGCTGGGTGGGATCGCTTGGGCCGAGTGGAAGTGAAGCTGCTCGCCGACAGCATGTGGCTGGAAAGCCGTGGTGAAGCGGCCGTCTTGGCCGGCGCGAATCTCGCCCTATTGGGTGAAGAGATCATCCAGTTCTCGACGGCCGAGGCTCTGGGCAACCGGCGCTTTCGCCTGTCGGGCCTGCTGCGTGGACGGCGCGGCACTGATCTGGAGGTGAGCTCGCACGCAGTCGATGAACGGTTCGTGCTGCTGGATCAGGGCGCCATGCTGTCCGTTGCATTGCCATTGGAACGGCAGGGCCAAAGCGTGTTGCTGCGCGCCACCGGGGTCGGTGATGCAGCCGCATTGCCGGTGGCCGTGACGCTGGGTGGCGCCGGGATCAGGCCTTTGCTGCCCGTGCATCTGTCGTGGCGGCGGCAGGCTGGGCAATTGCACATGTCTTGGATTGCCCAGAGCCGGGCCGGCTTTGGCTGGCCAGATCTGGCCGATGTGCCGATCGGTGAAAGCCGGCTGGCTTTTCGTGCTGTCCTGCGTGACGTGGCGGGAACGGTTGCGGCAGCCGATCTGAATGAACCGTTGTGGACCATGGCTGATCAGGCCGGGCCCCTTTGGCTGGATGTGGCCCAATTGGGCGCAACGCTGGGCCCGGTTGCCACTTTGGCCATTCCCTCAACAGGAGCTTGAACCATGCCCGAATCACCGCGTCTTGCCTTGCCGCTTATTGCCGCCGGCCAGGCCCAGAAAGATGTCACCCACAACGAAGCGGTGCTGGCGCTGGACCGGCTCGTGGCCCTGGTGGTCGCATCTCGCAGCCTGACTGTGCCACCGCCTGCGCCGCAATCTGGCGCCTGCTACATTGTACCCAGCGCGGGAACTGTTGCCTGGGGTCATCCCGCCGGGACGCTGCTGCACTGGCAGGGCGCGGCATGGTTGCCGGAAACGCCGCGCGACGGGCAGATCGCCCTTCTGTCTGACGAGGGCCTAATGTTGATCCATCGCGGCAGTTGGCAGGCGCAATGGCCCGTTGCCGGTCTCGCTATCGCCGGCCGCGCCGTTCTTGCGGTGCCGCCGGTCAGCTTGGCAGCGCCAAGCGGAGGCACATTTGTCGACAGCCAAGCCCGCGCGATGCTTGCGGCATTGCTTGTTGCCTTGCAGCAGCAGGGCATAATTTCCTGAAAACAGAGATCGCTGTCGCCATTTTCCCCAGTGGAGTGTTGCGCCGGGGCAACAATCTCTGCCAATCCAGACTTGCATCCCCGCAAGCGCCTGCGTTACAGACGAACTTGAGGCCAGAATAGGACTGGTTCAACAAAAAGGGGAAGACGATGCGCAAGCTTGCGATCGGCCTCGCCCTCGCAGCCACCGCGCTTTCGGGCGCGGCTTCTGCGAAGGACAAGGCTTGGTATATTGGTCTGGAAGCGGGTGTGAACCTGCTGCAAAAGCAGCGGCTTGATATCTCGACCGCCAACGGCGCGACCACGGTCGAAAACTCCATCACGCACACCTATTTCCCCGGCTTTGATGTCGGCGGGAATATTGGTTATGATTTCGGCGGCTTCCGCACCGAATTCGCGTTGAACTATCTGCGCGGCAAGAACCGTGAATCGACCGTGCTGAACCCTCCCCCGGCGATCCCGTTCACTTCGGCCGCTGGTGTGAATTCGAACCCGGGCATCCCGCTGGCTCAACAATATCCTAACGCTGGTGGTACCGCCAGCGCGCTGGCGTTCATGCTGAACGGCTTGATCGACTTTGGCGGCAAGGACAAGGATTTCGGCGGCTACGTCGGCGCCGGTGCCGGTATTGCCCGCGTCAAGCAGTTTGCTCGTTTGCGCAATCCGGGCCTGGTGTTCCAGGATGATGCTGACACGTCGTTTGCTTGGAACATCTTGGCTGGCGTTTACAAGCCGATCAGCGACCATGTCGATCTCGGCCTGAAGTATCGCTGGATGAACGTCAATTCGGTTGACACCTTCACCGTCAACGGTCTGCCGGTCTCCAACAGCTTCCGCAGCCACAGCGTGCTGCTGACTCTGACCTACAACTTCTTCGAAGCTGAAGCGCCGCCGGCCCCCGCGCCGCCGCCGCCGCCACCTCCGCCCCCTCCGCCCCCTCCGCCGCTGCCGCCGTGCCCGCCGGCTGCTGTGACGCCGGGTCCGTTCCTGGTCTTCTTCGATTGGGACAAGTCGGCCATCACGGCTGAAGCCGCTGCGATCCTCGATCGTGCTGCTGAACAGTTTGCCGCCACTGGCCAGACCAGTGTTGCGCTTGCCGGCCACGCCGACAAGTCGGGCAAGGACGACTACAACGTGAAGCTGTCACAGCGTCGCGCTGATGCCGTGAAGGCCTATCTGGCCGGCAAGGGCGTTCCCGCTGATGCGATGGGCACCGAAGCGTTCGGCGAAGGCCGTCCGCTGGTTGATACCGCCGATGGTGTGCGTGAACCGCAGAACCGTCGCGTGGAAATCACCTTCAGCGGTGCTCCGGCGCCGGCCCCGACGGGCCCCTGCCAGCCGCAGTAAGCGGCCAACAGGCTGAACGAAATCGGGGGAGTGGCTCAGCCACTCCCCCTTTTTTTGCCTGTCACTTTGCAATGATAAGCGCAGGCCGCCCCCGAGCACGCACAGACGTGCGCCGCTCAGGTAGCTCGCTAGAAGACAGTCGGTCAGTTTTCGGTGAGGTTTGCCAGATCCGGCCGCACATCAGGCAATGGCGGCAATGGCGGCACGTTCAATCCGGCAGCCGGTGGCACGTGGCCCAGTGCGGCTCGAAGGTCTGGCATCATCGCCTGTGCGATCTGGCCCATCGTGCCGACATTTCCCACGCGCATTGCCAGACCAGCCTGGCCTGCAGCCCAGCAGAAATTATACTGCGCATCCAGCGTCGAAAAACTATTGTAGCTGCGGGTGTTGTAGCGGTCGAAAGCTGCTGCGCCGCCACGCTTCAGTGTCCGCGTGAAATGGCCCATCACGGTGGCCTGGGCGGATGTCAGCTCACTGCCATGCTTTTTCAGCATCTGATTGTAGTTGTCGACCGTGCGCAGGAATGGCGAATATTGGCATTGCAAGGCCGCGACATTCAATGCAGCGCGCAATGTCCACACAGCATGGGCGCTTGCCTCAGCCGGGGTTGGCCGAACCAGAACGACAGCCTTGGGCACCATTATACCAGCCGTTGTGGGGCGAGCAGCCTCCACTGGTTTGGCCGGCATTCGGGTGGCGGACTTGGCCGGTGCTTTGCGTGCCGGACGTTTGCCCTTGCCCGGCGCAGCATCCCCAGCGCTCGCCACAAGAACACAACTCAACGTCAGCCACAGAATTGAGCGCATCAACAATCCATTCGCACAGGTTCAAGGCCACCGGGCAGGGCGATGCCCACGCCCGGTGAGCCGTCATGTCAGGTTCAGCCCAGGATGCTGCCCAGTGACAAGGCAACCGACATGTCGCCTTCGATCTTAAGCTTGCCCATCATGAACGCCATCTGCGCGTTCTGCTTGCCCGAAGCGATTTCCATGAAATCAGCCATGGAAACCTTGATGCTGCAGCCAGTGGCGCCGTCTTCATTGCTGACGATGACTGGCGAAACGGTGTCATCGATCCGCACCAGGCCGTCGGTGCCGAAGTCGAACTTCACGGATTTCTTGAATTGGCCACCGGCGCCCATGCGCTCGGTCATCTGTTCCGTAATCTGTGCAAGGCTCATGGTTATTCCTTCCCAAAACAAGAAAAAGGGCCGCCCCAAGCGGGACGGCCCTTCCTAAAGCAATTCGACGAAAAGTCGAAATTACTTGGCAGCCGGAGCTTCCGCAGCCGGAGCAGCAGCGGCGTCAGCAGCCGGCGCCATGGCGTCAGCGGCCGGAGCAGCAGCGGCGTCAGCAGCCGGCGCCATGGCGTCAGCGGCCGGGGCCATGGCGTCAGCAGCCGGAGCGGCTTCAGCGGCCGGGGCTTCAGCGGCCGGAGCTTCGTCGGCCTTCTTTTCGCCGCAAGCGACGACGAGGAGAGCGGCGCCAGCGATGATCGAGGCAGTCTTCAGCTTTTCAATGATGGTCATTTTTATTCTCCTTGGACGGTATCGCCTGAACCCAGGACGAGTTGGGTCGGCTCGGCCTTAATCCCCCAACTGCGGTAGACATTAGCGAGGCGCGTGAAATCGCGCAAGCGGGTCGTTGCATCATGCCACATTCATGCGACGAGACGTGCAAGCATGGCGGGCAGATGGTGAGCCAGTGCCCGATCGACGTCGACCAGGGTTGTGCCGAGCCCCAGCGCCGCCAGGCTGGTGACTGGTTCCGACAGGCCGCACGGAATGATCCCATTGAAATTATTAAGGTCTGGTGCGACATTTACCGATAGCCCGTGAAAGCTTACCCAGCGCTGCACGCGCACGCCGATGGCGGCGATCTTCGCTGGCCCGGCCGCCGTGTCCACCCAGACGCCCACTTTGCCCGGGATGATGCTGCCAGCGACCTCGAATTCGGCCAGCGTGTCGATCAGCCAGGCTTCCAGCGCAGCAACAAAACGCCGAACATCACGGCCGCGTGCCGCCAGATCCAGCATCACATATGTCACCCGTTGCCCCGGCCCATGATAGGTGTAGCGCCCGCCCCGGCCAGCGTTGAAGACAGGGAATCGTTCAGGATCAACAAGTTCGACCGGATCGGCACTGGTGCCGGCCGTGTAGAGCGGGGGATGTTCGACCAGCCAGATACGTTCCGAATCACTCCCTTGCCTGATTCCGGCCGCGATGGCCTGCATCCGCGCCAAAGCGGCCGGGTACGCCGTGAGACCTGCCGTTACCTCCCAGGCCGGATCGGCGCTGGTCACAGGCTGGCGACAAAGGCCCTGAGATCGGCCAGGAAAAGTTCCGGTTCCTCAAGACTGGCGAAATGGCCGCCGCGTGGCATCGTGGTCCAGTGTGCGACATTATAGCCGCGTTCCACCATTGATCGCGGCGGAAAGGCCAGCAGATCGCGCGGGAAAGCTGCGACGCCAACCGGCACTTGGATGCGCCGATCGGCCGGCATTGCAAAGCCGCCTTCCAGGAACAGCCCGCGATAGATCCAGGTTGCGGTCAGGAAGCTGCGCGTGCTCAGATAGATCATGATGTTGGTCAGCATCTGATCCATGGTGAACGGCGGATCGGTATAATCCCCTTGCCCAGAAACATCCGACCAGCCGACGAATTTCTCGGCAAACCAGGCGGCCACTCCCATCGGCGAATCCATCATGGCAAAGCCGAGGCTTTGCGGCTTGGTGCCCTGCAGCTGCAGATAGGCGGTTTCGGTTTCGCGCAAGGCGACCGCTTTTTGCATCCAGGCCATTTCGTCCGGCGTCTTCGGCGTCATGTCGGCACTGCGCAGGCCATAGCCATTGAGGTGAATGGCTTCGACCCGGCTTGAATCCAGCCCTATCCAGCCGCCGATCACGCAGCCCCAATCACCGCCCTGATAGATATAAGTTTCATAGCCCAGCGCGCCCATCAGTGCATCGTAACGGCGGGCGACTTCGCGCGGGCCAATCGGTGCCGATGGCCGGTCAGACCAGGCATAACCGGGCAGCGAGGGCGCCACGACATGGAAGGCGGGTGCGGCCGGGTCTTCCGGTTCGGCCAGTCGCTGCATGATCGCGTCGAATTCCAGGATCGAACCCGGCCAGCCGTGCGCGATCAACAGCGGCCGTGCATCCGGTCGGCTTGATCGCAGATGGACGCAATGGAGATGGAAGGGCTTGCCGCCGTCTTCACCCACCTGCACCCGCACGTGCGGCAGCCGGTTGAGATGCGCCACCGCGCCGGGCCAATCAAAATCGTTGAGCCAGTGCGCCTGCAGCCTCTGCATGTAATCGCGGTTCGCCCCGTGCCGCCAACCGGCCTTTGGCGGTTCTTCAAACCAGCGATAGGCGGAGACACGATCGCGAATCCAGGCGACTTCATCCTCGTTCACCGGAATGGAGAACGGCGTGATGCTCACGCGGCCAGCCCCAGCTTGCGTTCCAGCTTGACGCGACTGGCGATGATATCGGCGGCCTTTTCGGCGATCATGATGGTGGGCGCGTTGGTGTTGCCCGATACCAGATAGGGCATGACGCTGGCATCGATTACGCGCAGGCCTTCGACGCCGTTCACCCGCAATTGGCCATCGACCACGGCGCGTTCATCCACGCCCATGCGGCAGCTGCCGACCGGGTGATAGATGGTTTCGGCCCAGCCGCGCATCTTTTCCAGCAAGGCGGCGCGATCCGTCACTTCCGGGCCTGGCCACGCTTCGCCGTCGTTGTAGGAGGCAAAGCCGGGCTGGCGGCCGATTTCACGGGCCATTTCCACGCCGCGCACCAGCGTTTCGACATCCTCGGGTGCCGAGAGATAGTTGGGGTCGATCGCCGGCGCCGCCAGTGGATCGGCTGATTTCAGCCGGATTGTGCCACGGCTTTCCGGGCGGAGCTGGCAGACGTGCAGCTGATAGCCATGGCGGCCATCCATGGTGCCCCGGCCATGCGGATTGCCGCGCACCGGCATGAAATGCATCTGGATATCAGGGGCGGCCAAGCCTTCGCGGGTCGACAGGAAGGCCCCCATCGGTGTTGGCATGTGCGCGCCATTGCCGGTGCGGGTGAACACCCATTTGCCCAGCGCCATCATCTTGTTGATGAACTTCGCATTGTTATTGAGCGTCACCGGTTGGCTGCAATGCCATTGCACGATCACATCCAGATGATCCTGCAGATTGCCGCCCACATCCGGGCTGTCGGCCACCACCTCCACGCCGAACGGCTTTAGATGTTCAGCCGGACCGATGCCCGACAGCATGAGCAATTGCGGGCTGTTGACGGCACCGCCGCACAGGATGATTTCCCGGCCCATCGCCGATTTCACGGCGCCGCCTTGCGCATATTCCACGCCGATGGCGCGCTTGCCTTCCAGCAACACGCGCCGGGCCTGCGCACCGGTGATGATCTGCAGATTGGGCCGCTTGCGCACCTCGGGCGTCAGGTAAGCCTTGGCAGCAGAGAAACGCTCCCCATCCTTGATGGTGGCGTCATACTGGCCGACGCCTTCGAACTGCGGTCCGTTGAAATCATCGGTCTTGCCGTATCCGGCCTGCACCGCTGCTTCGACGAACGCGGCATTCAGCGGGTTGGGCAGGGCGCCCTTGCGGCTGGTGTGCAGCGGGCCGCCTTGCCCGTGAAAATCATCGGTGCCGCGTTCGGAATCCTCGGCCTTGCGGAAATAGGGCAGCACGTCGGCCCAGCCCCACCCGGTCAACCCCAGCTGGCTCCAGCGATCATAGTCGCTGGCATGGCCGCGGATATAGACCATCCCGTTGATGGAGGATGAGCCGCCCAGCGCCCGGCCGCGTGGCCAATACAGCGGCCGGTTGCCGAGATGCGCTTGCGGCTCGGTCCAGAAGCTCCAGTC
The DNA here is from genome assembly GCF_031422795.1 of Sandarakinorhabdus sp. Classification (GTDB taxonomy): domain Bacteria; phylum Pseudomonadota; class Alphaproteobacteria; order Sphingomonadales; family Sphingomonadaceae; genus Sandarakinorhabdus. The sequence continues at coordinate 4,224 of NZ_JANPML010000093.1, read as the reverse complement.
ATAGGGGCTGGCCTTTTCCGGCGGGATGATCTGGGCGATGCCGGCCGGCATCTGGATCAGCATGTTGTTGTCGTTGCCGCCGGCTTCCAGCAGCGCAACGCGCGTGCCGGGATCGGCGGACAAGCGATTGGCCAGAACGCAGCCCGCTGATCCGGCACCAACGATGATGAAATCAAAAGTCTCGCTCACGCCGATATCCCCAAAACTGATTTTGGCCACGCTAACCCGCTTCTGAGTCGCGCGCAAACCGTCTGCTTGGGCAGGTCGCCGCAAAAATTGGCGGCCAAACCGGGCTTATCCGTGCGGATGCCAACGAATTCGGCCTTCCTGCCCGGTAGACCGCTCGTATTCGGTAAGACTCAGATCTTCACGAGGGCGGGCAGAGCCGCCGCATAGCGTTCGACATCGGCCATGCGACCGGTCGACACGCGCGACCATTCCGGCCAGGCCGGTCCCCAGGCGCCGCGCACCAATATGCCGCGCTGGGCCATGGCAGCGGCAAAACGGTTGGCGTCAGCCACTTTTACAAACAGGAAATTGGTCTGGCTGGGCAAGGCGATGGTGCCGGCCTTGGCGACGCCGGCCTGCAGCACCCGCCGTGCAGCGATGATGGCGCTGCGGCTCTCTGTCTGGAAAGCGCCATCGTCCCAGGCCGCGATGGCGGCGGCAAGGCCGGGCGCGTTGAGGCTGATGGTCACCCGGTGGCGTTTCAGTTCGGCGGCGTTGGCGGGCGAAGCCACCGCATAGCCGATGCGCAGACCAGCCATGCCGAACAGTTTCGAAAATGTGCGCGTGATGATGACATTGGCGCCGTTGTGAACGAGCGGCAGCATGGTGGACGCCGCCGGATCGTTTGCCAGCTCCATATAGGCCTCATCAACCAGCAGCGTGATACGCGGCGGCAGCGCCTTGGCAAAGGCGATCAAGTCGGCTGCCGGCAGCATCATGCCGGTCGGGTTGTTGGGATTGCACAGATAGATCATGGCGACATCGGGCGCCGCGGCGGCGCGGGCCAGTGCGCCCAGATCAATGCCCAGATCGGGCGCCATGGCCACCCGGCGATAATTCAGGCCCTGCGCCATTGGATACAGCAAAGGCTCGTCGAACTGCAGCGCCGGCATCAAAATGGTGCCGCGCCGCCCCCATGCCAGCGCGGCACTGGTGATCACTTCGGAACTGCCATGGCCCAGCACCACCTGCGCTGCCGGCACACCCAACCGTTTGCCGATCATCGCCGCCAGCCGGGCTTCGGCATCATCGGCATAATACCAGGCACTGCGCGCCAGATCGGCCATGGCCTTTATGGCAGATGCCGGCGGCCCCAGCGGATTCTCGTTGTATTTCAGATGGGCAATTCCCGGCGCTGGTGCAAAGCCGGTGGGATCGGGCAGCATAGGCCTGATGGTGATGGCGTTGGCCCGCGTGTTCAACACTGTGCTGGCCACCGCTGCGGTTCCCGTCAGCCCCAGCCAGCCCCGCCGTGTCACGTCCATCAATGTGCTCCTTCAGGCGGGATGCCAGGCTTTCAGCGGCGTTTCGGTATCGGCCAGTGCATCTGCTGCCACCGCCACGCCCTTTTCCACCAAGGCCTTGCCCTGCACATAGTCGCGCGCGGCGTTAACGCAGTCCAGCGCAATCACCTTGCTGGCTTTCAGGTAGATCAGGCTGAAACTGCGCGTTGCCGGATCGCCGCGCAGCACGGTCTGATCGTGGCCGATGCTGAGGCCCATGGTTTGCAGGCGCAGATCATATTGGTTGGACCAGAACCACGGCACCGCGTGATAGGGGGCGGGATCGCCAGTGATGGCCCGTGCCACGGTGGCCGCCATGTCGGCGGCATTCTGCACGGATTCCAGCCGAATTTCGGCGCCGCCGGCAAAGCTGTTGGCGTGCAGCGCGCAATCACCGATGGCGAACACATCGGCCAGGCTGGTGCGGCAGTGATCGTCCACCCACACGCCCCCTGGGCTACCAACAGCGCCGCCGCGCGCGCCGGCCTCGAGCAACGGCTGCACGGCGGGCACGATGCCGATTCCCACGATGACTGCATCAACCGCAATGCTGCGGCCATCGGCGAGAACAACAACGGCGGCCCGCCCGTCAGCGCCTGTGATGGCCGCGACCTGCGCACCGGTTTCGATCACCACACCATGGGCGCGATGCTCGGCTTGGTAGAAGCGTGACAACTCCGGCCCGGCAACACGGGCCAACACGCGGTCGAGCGCTTCGAACAGGGTGACGCGATGGCCAAGTTTGGTCAAAACGGCAGCCGATTCAAGGCCAATATAGCCGCCGCCAACAACCGCCACATGACAGGGTGCGCCCAGCTCGGCCTTCAGCGCATCGACATCGGCCCGGGTGCGGATGACATGGATGCCCGCCAGATCGTGGCCAGGGCAGCCCAACCGACGCGCATCGCCGCCGGCCGCCCACACCAATTGGCCATAGGAAATGTCGCCCCCCCCATTCTCAACTGCCGTCGTCGTCAGGCGGTGCGCCGCCGCATCCACCGCCGTCACCCGCGTTGCGGTCAACACCTCCACATTGCGCTCCGTCCAGAACGACGGCGGGCGCAGCAGCATGCGCTCGAAACTTTTCTCGCCGGCCAGATACTCCTTCGACAACGGCGGGCGTTCATAGGGCAGTTCCGGCTCGGCCGTGATGATGGCCAGGCTGCCGGCGAATCCCCGCTGGCGCAGCTGCGCCGCCTGCGCCGCGCCGCCATGGCCGCCGCCCACGATCACCACATCAAAGTGCATCTGTTCCTCCCGTTTCGGCCCAGTATTACTGACGCATGCGGCAACAGCGCGGCCTTGCCAAGCCGAGTTGTCACGTATCCGCCCCTTCACATTGGCCGTTTACGCTGCCACATGAAGGCCATGGATCTGGCCAGCCACCCCGACAGCGCCGCTTATGGGCATCTGCAGCCCCGCTCTCCGCTGGTGCGCCGGCTGCTGGCGAAGAATCCGTCGCCGTTCACCTTCACTGGCACGGGCACGTTCGTCGTCGGCCCGCCCGGCGGCACGGTGGCGGTGATCGATCCCGGCCCGGCCGATCCGGCGCATGTTCGCGCCCTGATCGATGGGCTGGCCGGCGAGACGGTCTCGCATATCGTGATCACCCACACCCACATGGATCATTCACCGGCAGCGCCGGCCTTGCAGGCCGCCACAGGCGCCAGCATTGTGGGCTGCGCACCGCTGGTGCTGTCGGATGATGGCCCGCGCGCCGATGCCGGATTCGACGCGACCTATGCGCCGGACCGGGTGCTGGTTGATGGCGAGAGCGTCGCCGGTCCCGGCTGGACGCTCACCGCCGTCGCCACGCCGGGCCACACCAGCAATCACCTGTGCTATGCGCTTGCCGAGGAAAAGGCCTTGTTCACCGGTGATCATGTCATGGGCTGGAGCACCACCGTGGTCGCGCCGCCCGATGGCGACATGGCGGATTACATGGCCAGCCTCGAAAAACTGATGGCCCGCGATGATGCCATCTATCACCCCACCCACGGCGAGCCGGTCACCGATCCGCAGCGCTTTGTGAAGCATCTTCTGGGCCACCGCCGCCAGCGCGAAACCCAGGTGCTGCGCGCCATTGGCGAGGGGCTGGTGACCATCGATCAGATGGTGGCGGCCATGTATGCCATGGTGGACAAACGCCTGCACCCGGCCGCCGGCCGCAGCGTGCTGGCGCATCTGATTGATCTGGAACGGCGCGGCAAGGTGACCCGCGCTGGCGACAATTGGCAGACCCAAGGAGAAGCGTGATGGACGCGCGATTGAACCCGCTCGGCAGCGGCCCGGCCATCGATCTGAAGGCCGAAATCCTGCGCCTGAAACAGGAACGCAACGCCGTCATCCTCGCGCATTATTATCAGGCGCCGGAAATTCAGGACATTGCTGATTTCGTTGGCGACAGCCTTGATCTTTCGAAGAAGGCCGCTGCCACCGATGCCGATGTGATCGCCTTTTGCGGCGTGAAATTCATGGCCGAAGTGGCGAAGATCCTTTCCCCGCAGAAAACCGTGGTGCTGCCCGATCTGAAGGCCGGCTGCAGTCTCGAAGACAGTTGCCCGCCGGATGATTTCGCGCGTTTCCGCCGCGCTCACCCGGATCACATCAGCCTCACCTACATCAACTGCTCGGCGGCGGTGAAAGCCGAAAGCGACATCATCGTCACCTCGTCGTCGGCGGAAAAGATCATCAACCAACTGCCCGCTGATCA
>NZ_JANPML010000092.1:0-7225 GCF_031422795.1 Sandarakinorhabdus sp. | reverse complement strand
GGCAGCGCCGCCATCAGCGATAATCGACGATCGCGTCGCGCCGCAGATCGCGCAGATAGCGGCGGGCGCGCATGTTGACGCGCTCATCGTTCATCTGGGCAAAGATTTCCTCGAAATTGGGCGCCTTGGCCTGCACCTGCGTATCGTCGCGGCCGCACAGGACCAGCACGCGCAGGCCTTCTTCGGCCGAACCGAACGCCGGAGTGGCCTCGCCAATCGACATACGCCCCAGGATCGCCTGCAGCGGTGCGGGCAGATCCTTCATGCGCACCGCATCATTGGTTGCCACTTCGGCGCCGATCTTCTGTGCCATCGTCTCGACGCCGCCGCAGCCACCCATATTCTGGGTCAGGCCGCCGATTTCTTCCACCCTGGCACGGGCCTGGGCTTCGGTCGTTTCGGGTTTCAGAGGGATGGTCAGTTGTTTCAGGCTGAGCATGGCCATCAACGGATCGGCGGCCAGCACCTGGCGTTTTTCGATCAGCGCCATGATGGCAACGCCGCCAGCCACCGGGATGGCGTCGGTGATCTGCCCCGGCTGCAGCGCGGCCACTGCAGCGGTAACAGCATTGTTCAACTGTTCACCGCGCACCCAACCCAGATCGCCGCCCAGGCCGGCGGACGAGGCTTCGGAAAACTGGCGGGCATAGGCGACAAAGCTGGCACCGCCGCGCACCTGGCCGACAATGCGCGATGCGTCCTGCATCACCGCATCCAGCGTTTCGGGCGACGCCGACAGGAAGATTTCGCCAACATGAAATTCGTCCTTGCCCTTGGCGGCATTCAGCTTGTCGATGACCTGCTGCACTTCATCGTCGCCGACATTGACCAGCGGTTCGACCTTGCGGCGCAGCACCCGGCTCCACGCCATTTCGGCGCGGATCTGGGATTTCAGGCTGGCCGGCGAACTGGTGTTCTGGCGCAGATAGGCTTCGAACTGAACGGGCGTGCGCTTGAAATTCTGGGCGATACGCTCGAACGAACGCGTTACTTCTGCTTCGTTGATGCGGATGTCGTTTTCGGCGGCTTCCTGCAATTGCAGTTTTTCATCGATCAGGTTGCGGATGATCTGTAGGCGCAGACGCTGTTTTTCGGCATCATCGACGCGGCCGCCATTGGCCGCCAGCACCAGCCCCAGCCGCTGATCGATATCGGTATCGGTGATCACGTCACCATTGACGATGGCCTGGGCCTTGCGCAGCGTTGGATCGACATCGCCCAGCACCACCAGTTCCGGCAGATCATTGGCTGAAAAGCTGCGGTTTGCCGCCTGGGCAAACAGGCTGGCATTGCCGGCCGGGACTGAAAGGGCCAGCGCCATGGGGGCCAACACCCTTGGAGCCAGCGCCATCAGCGCCCGTCGGCCGGTCAGAAAATTCAGCTTCATTCACATGCTCCGAAGCGCCGCAGCGCACCCCCCGATGCCTTGCCCTTAGCGCAAGGGCAGCGGCCGGGGAAAGCGCTTGTTTGGGCCCAGTGGTTTGGGCCGGCCTGCGCTGCCATGGCGCCCGCTGCCTGAACGCGGGCTGAAAACATCATTGACCCAGCGTCTTGAAGGCAATGCTGATCTGGAAACTGTTGCCGGGGCGGAAATCGCGGTCACCCACATAATCGCGGCGCCAGCCGATGCCGAACCGGAAACATTCATCCTCATACTGGATGCCAACCCGGTGGCGGATGCCGCGAAAGCCGTCGCCGTTGGCCAGGGGATTTTCCGCCTTGGTGGTGAGATCGATGATGGCATTGCCGAACAGCGCCCAATAACGTGCCAGGGCGACCCGCCCGGCAATGCGCAGTTCCTGCCGGTCTTCCAGATCTTCCAGCGTGACGTTGCGGTTGAGCCGGATATACGCCGCCGACACATACGAACGCCGGCCACCCACGGTGAGATCAATTTCGTTGCGGCGGACGGCGAAATTATCCTTGTCGAGCCGGAAGCGATGAGTGAACTCCACCAGCCGGCCGATCTTCAGGCTGGTGCGGCCCACCACATCAGACACGCGGCCGCGAAAGCCGGTGCCATCGGCAAATTCACTGCCATCGCCGTCCAGCCGCACCGATTGGCCGATTTCGGCGCGCAGCTGCCAGCCGGGCCGATCCAGCGTATATTCGGCGCCGTACGTCAGGCGACTGCCGCTTTCGACGCGATCAAGACCGGGCGTGCGGCCCAAATCGAACAGCGACACATCTTCCAGTTCGAAGGCGCGGGCGTCTTCGTTGGCAAAGCCATTGTTGGCGATGCGCGGCGCCGCCACCAACTGCACGCGCGGGCTGATCACCTGCTCGCCGCCAAAGGCCGGGCCGGCAAATGGCCAGCTCACATCCACCGCCGCCAGCGCCACACCGCGCCCGCGCCAGCCATCGCGGCCGGCATATTCGGGGAAGGTGGCCAGCGCTGAATTGCGCACATCGTACAAATCGCCGCGCACAAGGCCGGTAAAGCTGATGCGCTGGCCCAACTGGGTGTAAAGGCTGCGGTCCCAGCGGCCCCAACCCACGGCGCGAAACATGTCCTGCCCGCTTGTCCGCGTGACCAGCAGCGAATTGGCGCCCAGCCGCACCTTGCCGCCGGCCACATTCCAATCCGGCCGCCAGTCATAATCGATCAGCGGCAGCGCCAGTGGAATCTCGCTGGCCCGGTCGCTGGCGCGCAGGCCCTGGAAATACCACGCCGAAATCGACAGCCAACTTTCATTGGTGACGCGTTCCAGCGCATAAGATGATCGCAGCGTATCATCAAAGCCCAGGCCATAGCGGCGGTTAAACGTGTCATCGGTGGTGAGCCGAACCGAAAACACCGATCGCCATTGGCTGTCGTGCTGCAAACGGCCCTTCACGCCCAGATAGCCGCGGAAGCGCTCACCCTGGTCCACTTCGGTGACACCGTCGGCGGCAAGATCGAACCGGCGCGCGTAGGTGAACATGCCATCCACCTGGATCGGCCCATCCTTCAGCAGCCGCCGCGCCTGGAAGGCCAGCGCCGGGTTGGTGGCGGAATACAGCCAGGGGGTGATGGTGAAATCCTGATCCGGCCCCAGCGCAACATAGACCGGAATCGAAACGCCAACGCCCAACTGACGCTGGATCTCCACTGCCGGCACCAGCGCGCCACCGGCCCGCGGCGAATCGCCATCAGGATGCGACAGGCTGGGCAGCCACAGCACCGGCAGCCCGAACATTTCAAGGCTGGCACCACGGTAAGAAATGCGGTGGCGATCTTCATCATAAACGATCTTCACCGCCTTGATCTTCCACACGGGCGCCTGTGGGCAGCCATCGCCATCCACCACGGCGCAGGGGGAATAAACGGCGCTGTCCATGGTGTAGCGCTTTTCGCCGCGAGTGGCAGCCTTGGCGCCCAGCCGGCCGCCATCGTTGAGCACCAGCAGCATGTTGGCGATGGCGCCGTCTTTCAGGCTGTCGGTAAGGGTGATGCGGTCGCCCAGCGCCTGATTGCCGCTGGGATCGGTGATCTGCACATTGCCGATGGCAACAACATCGCCGGCGATGCCGTCCTGCCCGCGGCGATATTCCACCCGATCCGCCACCAGCGCATAGCCATCGCGCGAAACGCGCACGCGGCCGCTGGCAATCACCAGCCGGTCGTCTTCGGCATATTGCATCTGGTCGGCTTCGAAATTAACCGAATCGCCGGCCTGCGGCAGACCGCTTCGGCGCGGCGGCGCATCGGGGTCGCGGTTGACCGGTTCGCGATTGCCCAGCAGTGCCGGCGACATGCGCTGCGCCAGCGCCGGGGCCGGCAGCAGCGCCAGACCGGCCACAGCCAGCAGCAGGCCGCGACGAAGCGCAGATCGTGATGCAGGCGGAGAGGCGGAGACGGGCACATTCGGTCGATAGCCGGGCCATGGCGGGCCTGCAACCATCTGCTTGGCGAAGCGGTGGGCGCGGCCTAATCAGAACGCCTGTTCGAATCGAAAGGGAATTTCATGCTCGCCATTGCCTATCTGCCCGTAGTTGCTGAACCGGCTGCCGCGTTGGTGGTGTTTGCCGGCCCGGATGGTGCGCTCAGCGCCGGGGCGCAGGCGGCTGATGCCGCCAGCAATGGCGCCGTGCGGGCGGCGGCCAAGGCCGCACGCTTTGAGGGCGGGGCGGGCGACATTGTTGAACTGCTGGCGCCTGCCGGCCTGCCGCACAGCCGCCTGCTGCTGGTTGGCACCGGCCCCGCCGACAAGATCGACGCCAGCGTGGCCGAGCGTATCGGCGGCGCCATCGCGGCGCGGCTGCTGCTGAGCGGCGAGACAACGGTGAACGTGGATGTGGCCGGCGTGGCGACAGGCGATCTGGCCGCGCATCTGGCGCACGGCGCGGTGCTGCGTTCGTGGCGGTTCGATCAGTATCGCACCACGCTGAAGGACAAGCAGAAACCGACCCTCACCAGCCTTGCCATCGTCGGAGCCGGCGTGGTGACCGCGCACGACCGGTTGATGGGGATTGCTGGCGGCGTGGCGCGCACGCGCACGTTGGTGACGCTGCCGCCGAACGTGCTGTATCCCGAAAGCTTTGTCGAAAGCGCCCGCGATCTGGCGGCGCTGGGCGTGGAACTCACTGTGCTTGATGATGCCGAAATGAAAAAGCTTGGCATGGGCGCGCTGCTGGGTGTGGCGCAGGGTTCGGTGCGGCCGGCGCGGATTCTCGCCATGCGCTGGAACGGCACCGGCAAAAAGGATGTGAAGCCGGTGTGCCTGGTGGGCAAGGGCGTCACCTTTGATACCGGCGGCATCAGCCTGAAGCCGCCAGCCGGCATGGAAGACATGAAGTGGGACATGGGCGGGGCAGGGGCCGTGACCGGCGCGATGCACGCGCTGGCGGCGCGCAAGGCCAAGGCGCACGTGGTTGGTGTGATTGGCCTGGTGGAAAACATGCCCGACGGCAATGCCCAGCGCCCCGGCGACGTGGTGACCACGATGAACGGCCAGACCGTGGAAGTGATCAACACCGATGCCGAAGGCCGGCTGGTGCTGTGCGACGCCATCTGGTGGGCGCAGGAAACATTCGAACCGGAAGTGGTGATCGATCTTGCCACGCTCACCGGTGCGATCATCGTTGCAGAACATGCCCGCATATTCATTACCAAGCGAAATGATGATCGCGCCCGTCAGCGTGGCGAGATCAATCATCACCTTGGGGGCATATTTCTTCTGAACCCAGGTCATCGCATCGCACAGGACAAGGCGACCCTCGGCATCAGTGTTGATCACTTCAATCGTCTGCCCCGACATTGACGTCACGACGTCACCGGGGCGCTGGGCATTACCGTCGGGCATGTTCTCGACGAGACCGCACACGCCAACGACATGCGCCTTGGCCTTGCGCTTGGCGAGTGCGTGCATCGTTCCGGCAACGGCCCCTGCCCCGCCCATATCCCACTTCATATCCTCCATTCCCGGCGGGGGCTTGAGCGAAATACCGCCGGTATCAAATGTCACGCCCTTGCCGACGAAGGCCACAGGAGTTGGCTGTGCGCCACCCGTCCCGTCCCAACGCATCACCAGCAGCTGCGCCTCACGCCGTGACCCTTGCGACACGCCGAGCAACGATCCCATGCCGAGTGCGGCCATCGCCGCCTCATCAAGCACTTCGATTTCAACGCCGAGTTCGGTGAGATGCTGACACCGCGCAACGAAGCTTTCGGGATAAATGATGTTGGCGGGTTCAGTCACCAGTTCGCGGGTGAGCGATACGCCGTCACAAATCGCGCTGGCGCGGCCCCAAGCGGCTTGCGCGTCGGCAGTGGCACCAACGATAGTGAGTGCTTCAAGCGTTGGTTTGGCTTTGGCGGCTAACTTAGTGCGGTATTTATCATAGCGCCAACTCCGTAGCGTAGCTCCTGCCGCCATCCGCGCGACCGCATCGGCCGAGGGCGCAATCGTCAGCCCGGTAAGATCAACAACCGCGCTGGTTTGCCCCGAGGTCAGCAGCTTTGCCGCAATCGCGGCTCCTGCTTTTTCAAAAGCCTCGCCGTCGCCCTTATCAATGCCGACGAGCAAAATCCGCTGCGCCCCGGCGACGAAATGATCTGAAACCGTGCCCGCTTCGCCCTCAAATCGATCCGCCGCTGCGCCCGCGCGAATGACGGCAACTTGATCACTTGTCAGCCCCGGCATCGCCGCTGCACCAACGCCGTCCTTGCGGACGGGAAACACCCTCGTGCTATTTGGGCTGCCATCAGTGACTGTCTGAGCGAAGCTGATTTTGATCATCATAATTCCTTGGTGTGTTCGCCGGCTGTATAGCTTTGACGAATCGTCCTGCCCCCTGTTAATGACTGATCAGCAAATCGCCAATTGCAGTGCGCGGCTTCCAGTGCGATAGACGCGCAATATCGTTAACGGTCAGGTGATTGTGGGAAAATTTCGGGCATTCAAGCTGGCCTCATTGCCGTTTTTGCTGGCTGCGAGTGGTTCAGGCTGGGCGCAAAGCGCTCCGGCAGCGCCGCCGATTGACAAAAACATCGTCGATTTTGAGGCCGATGCGCTCGATTATGATGATCGCGCTGACATCGTCACGGCAACTGGCAACGTCAAAATGGAGCGCGACGGCAACCGCGTCCGTGCTGACAAAGTCGTGTGGCAACGCAAAACGGGCCAAGTACTGGCGACGGGCAATGTCGCCGTCACCAGCCCCGGCGGCGATGTTGCTTACGGCGATTCAATTGAGCTGACTGACACGCTCAAAGACGGCGTGGTTCAGGAACTGCTGATCGTGCTGGCCAATGGCGGGCGGATCGCGGCGCGAACGGGGGTTCGCAAGGATGATGTTTCAGTGCTTGATAACGCCGCGTACAGCCCGTGCGCGATCACCGATGATGCGGGATGCCCCAAAAACCCATCATGGAAGCTCAAGGCGCGCAAGGTCACCTATAATCCGGCGGAAAACCGCATCCGGTTCAAAGGCGCACGGCTTGAACTGTTTGGGCTTGAGCTGCCAACGTTGCCCGGCTTCTCAATTCCTGCCGACAACAGCGGCGCAAGTGGTATTCTCGCGCCTGACCTGCGCTACACGCGCGCGAACGGGCTTGAAGCGACACTGCCAATTTATCTGCGTATCGCGGAAAATCGCGATTTGACCATTACGCCGCATGTTTACACCAATGTGCTGCCCGCGCTTGAGGCCAATTACCGAGCACTCGTCAGCAAAGGCGCATATCAAGTCGGCGGTTTTGCAACCTACGGCTCGCGCCTGCAAACTGGATCAAGCGTGATCG
>NZ_JANPML010000091.1:0-5465 GCF_031422795.1 Sandarakinorhabdus sp. | reverse complement strand
GCCACCCGCAGTCTGGATGATGTGATCCGCATCGCCCGTTCCGACATGACGGTGCGCACCGCCTTTCTGGAAGCCCGCTTTGTGTGGGGCGATCAGCCGCTGTTCGACGAAGCCGATGCCCGCTTTCGCAAGGAAGTGGTGGCCGGCACGGCGCGCGCCTTTGTGGCCGAAAAACTGGCCGAGCGTGAAGCCCGTCATCAGCGCATGGGCGACAGCCGATATGTGGTTGAACCCAATCTGAAAGAAGGCAAGGGCGGCCTCAGGGATCTGCACGCGCTGTTCTGGATCGGCAAATATCTGCACCAGGTGGGCAGTGTTGCCGAACTGGTCGACAAGGGCCTGCTCACGGCGGATGAACTGCGCCAGTTCCGCCGCGCCGAAAGCTTTCTGTGGTCGGTGCGCATCATGCTGCACCATATCACCGGCCGCGCCGAGGAACGGTTGACGTTCGATGTGCAGCGCGAGCTGGCCGCCCGCTTGGCGTATGCCAACCGCGACAGCATGAGCGCGGTGGAGCGTTTCATGCGCCATTATTTCCTGATGGCGAAATCGGTGGGCGATCTCACCGGGCTGTTTCTGGCGCATGTGGATGAATCGACGGCGCGCCTGGCCTGGCTGCCCACGCTCACCCGCCGGCCGACGCGGCTGAAGGGCTTCACCCTGCGGCGCGGCCAGATCGGCGTGCCCAATGATGATTTCTTCAAGGCCGATCCGGTGCGGCTGTTGGAGATGTTTGCGCTGGCCGACAGCCAGGGGCTGGCCATCCACCCGCTGGCGATGCGTGCCGCTGCCCGCGATGCGGCGCTGATTGATGAACGTGTGCGCCGTGACAAGACCGCCAATGCGCTGTTTCTGGACGTGCTCACCTCCCCGCGCGATCCCGAAACCGTGCTGCGCTGGATGAACGAAGCCGGCGTCTTTGGCCGCTTTGTGCCGGATTTCGGCCGGGTCGTGGCGCAGATGCAGTACGATATGTACCACCATTATACGGTGGACGAGCACACGATCCGCGCCATCGGCCTGGTCGCCCGGATCGAGAATGGCGATCTGAAGACCGAGCACGCCCTGTCCAGCGCGATCATCCACCAGCTCATCAACCGGCGCGTGCTGCACGTGGCGGTGCTGCTGCACGATATCGCCAAGGGGCGCGGCGGCGATCACAGCCTGTTGGGCGCCGAGATCGCCCGCCGCCTGTGCCCACGGCTGGGCCTTACCAAGGAAGAGACCGAAACCGTGGCCTGGCTGGTGCAACATCACCTGCTGATGAGCCGCACTGCTTTCAAACGCGACCTGAGTGATTTCAAGACCATCCTCGATTTCGCCGAAGCCGTGGCCAGCCCGGAACGTCTGCGCCTGCTGCTGATCCTGACGGTGGTCGATATTCGCGCCGTGGGGCCGGGCGTGTGGAATGGCTGGAAGGCGCAGCTGCTGCGCGAGCTGTATGAAACCGCCGAGGAAGTGCTGCGCCTGGGCCACAAGCAGACCGGCCGCGCCACACGCATCGCCGCCAAGCAGGCTGGCTTGGCGGCCGCGCTGGGCTGGCCGGAAAAGCGTTTTGCCACGTATGCCCGGCGCTTCCCCGACAGTTATTGGGTGGCCGAAGCACCCGATGTGCTCACGGCCAATGCTGCCCTGGTGGCCGGTGCCGAGGATGGGGCACTGGCGATTTCCTGCACGCCCGATCTGGAGCGCGGCACCACATTGGTTGCCATTCATGCCCCCGATCACCCCGGCCTGTTTTACCGCATCGCTGGCGCCATTTCGCTGGCTGGCGGCAACATTTTTGATGCCCGCATCCACACCACCCGCGATGGCATGGCGCTCGACAATTTCGTGGTGCTCGATCCGCTTGGCCAGCCCTTTGCGGAAGCTGGGCAATTGGCCCGCCTGAAACGCAATATCGAAGATGTGCTGTCCGGCCGCATCCGCCTGGCCGACAAACTCGCCGCGCGGCCACTGGCGCGCCGCAAGGCCGAATTGTTCCGGGTCGAACCGCGCGTGCTGATCGATAACAAGGCCAGCAACCGTTACACGGTGATCGAGGTCAACGCCTCCGATCGCCCGGCCTTGCTCTATGCGCTGACCAACGGGCTGTTTCAGCAGAAGCTGACCATCCACAGCGCCCACGTTGCCACCTATGGCGAAAAGGCCACTGACACTTTCTATGTGACCGATCTGACCGGCGCCAAGATCGATGATCCGGTGCGGTTGAAGGCCATCGAGAAGCGCCTGCTGGCGATTGCCGCCACCGCCAGCCCCAAGGTGGAGACGTTGGTGGAGGTGGGGGCGGAAGCGGCAGAGTGACTCAGTTCTTTCCGGGCGCGCTGGTCGCCCCATCCATCAGGCCGCCGGGCACGCCGAGATAAACAAAGACCATCGCCGCCACCGCCAGCAGCAGCGAGATGGCCAGCACATAACGCACCTTGTGGCCGGTCACGCCGCCGCGCGCTTTTACGGTTGAGATGATTTGGGGTTTGGTTGGTTCAATGGCCATGGCAGGATAAACGCCGGAGCAGCGCGCCGGTTCCTTGAATACCTCTGCGACCACATCGCAGTTCCTCCAGCTTGCCAGTCGCACCGCGCCGCGCTTAAGCGGGTGCGACACGGAGAGACACATGACCAAGCCGACGGTAGAGCAATGGGCCGCAATGGCCGCCAAGGAAGTGAAGGGGCAGTCGCTGGACTGGCACACCCCTGAGGGCTTCACCGTCAAGCCGCTATACACGCAAGAAGACACCGCAGGCTGGGAGCCGGGCCTGCCCGGTTTCGCGCCGTTCACGCGCGGCGTGCGGGCATCGATGTATGCCGGGCGACCATGGACGGTGCGCCAATATGCTGGTTTTTCCACGGCGGAGGAATCCAACGCCTTTTATCGCCGCAACCTCGCCGCCGGGCAGAAGGGGCTTTCGGTCGCCTTCGATCTGGCGACGCACCGGGGGTATGACAGCGACCATCCGCGCGTGTCGGGCGATGTCGGCAAGGCCGGCGTGGCCATCGACACCGTGGAAGACATGAAGATCCTGTTCGACGGCATCCCGCTCGATCAGATGTCGGTTTCGATGACGATGAACGGCGCGGTGATCCCCTGCCTGGCCTTCTTCATCGTTGCGGCCGAGGAATCCGGCGTCCCGCAGGCCAAGCTGGATGGCACCATCCAGAACGACATCCTGAAGGAGTTCATGGTCCGCAACACCTATATCTACCCGCCCGAACCTTCGATGCGGATCGTGGCCGACATCATCAGCCACACGGCGCGCAACATGCCGAAATTCAACAGCATTTCCATCTCCGGCTATCATATGCACGAAGCCGGCGCGACGGCGCTGCAGGAACTGGCCTTCACGCTGGCCGACGGCATGGAATATGTGCGCGCGGCGCAGGCCCAGGGCCTGGGTGTCGATGAATTTGCCGGCCGGCTGAGCTTCTTCTTCGGCATCGGCATGAATTTTTTCATGGAAGTGGCGAAATTGCGCGCGGCCCGCACCTTGTGGGCGCGGATCATGGCCAATTTTGGCACGACCGACCCGCGCAGCCTGATGCTGCGCACCCATTGCCAGACCAGCGGCGTGAGTTTGCAGGAGCAGGACCCCTACAACAACGTCATCCGCACCACGATCGAGGCGCTGGCCGCCGCGCTGGGTGGCACGCAGAGCCTGCACACCAACGCGCTGGATGAAGCCATTGCGCTGCCCACTGATTTTTCCGCCCGCATCGCCCGCAACACCCAGATCGTGCTGCAGGAAGAAGCCGGCATCACCCGTGTCGTCGATCCGCTTGGCGGCAGTTATTATGTGGAGGCGCTGACCAAGCAATTGGTGGACGGCGCGCAGGCCATCATCGATCAGATCGAAGCCCAGGGCGGCATGACCAAGGCGGTTGAGACCGGCATGCCGAAACTGGAGATCGAGGCCGCCGCCGCCGCCAAACAAGCCGGCATCGACATGGGCGAAACCGTGATCGTTGGCGTCAACAAATACAAGCCGGCCAGCGTGGACGAAGTGCCGGTGCTGGATGTGGACAATGTCGCGGTGCGTGCCAGCCAGATCACCCGCATCGAAGCCGTGAAAGCCGCGCGCGGTCCGGCCCGCGCTGATGCCGCGCTGAACGCTCTTCGCGACGGCGCACGCGGCAAGGAAAATCTGCTGGCGCTGGCCATCGAGTGCGCCCGTGCCCGCTGCACGTTGGGCGAAATTTCGGCCGCGTTGGAAGATGTGTTCGGCCGCCACGCCGCCATCGTGAAGATGGTGAAGGGCGTTTATGCCGATGCCTACAAGGCCGATCCGGCCTATGTGCGCGTCGCCGAAGGCGTGGAGGCGTTCGAGCGCCGCACCGGCCGCAAACCGCGCGTGCTGATCGTGAAGATGGGCCAGGACGGGCATGATCGCGGTGCCAAGGTGGTCGGCACGGCGTTGGCCGATCTGGGGTTCGATGCCACGGTTGGCCCGCTGTTCCAGACGCCGGAAGAAGCCCGCGATCTGGCGCTGAAGCTGGAGGTCGATCTGGTTGCCGCGTCGTCACTGGCGGCGGGCCACAAGACTTTGGTGCCGGCGCTGATCAACGAACTGAAATCGGCGGGCCGGCCCGATATCAGGGTGATTGCCGGCGGTGTGATCCCGGCGCAGGATTATGAATTCCTGAAATCGGTGGGCACCGTCGCGATCTTTGGGCCCGGCACCAACATCGTCGAAGCTGCCGCGGAACTGCTGCGACTGCTCGGCCACAATCTGCCGCCATTGGGTGACGAGGCGGAGTAGCGCGCCCGCTGCCCAACCTGCCGTGCAGCGACAATTGCGTTGCCGCCAACGTAATCGATGAACCGCAAGCGCAATCTGAGCCTGCGTCCAAACGGGAGCGAGACATGGCAGACCAGATCAAGACCCCCGGCGTTTATATTGTCGAGAACAATGCGTTCCCGCCCGCGGTTGTTGGCGTGGAAACGGCTGTGCCGGCCTTTGTTGGCTATACCGAACGGGCCGCGTTCAAGGGCAAGGCGCTGAACAATATCCCGTTCAAGCTTACATCCATGACCGAGTTTGAAACCGCGTTTGGCGGCCCTGCGGTGCCGCGCTTCACGCTGGTCGGGCCGGGCGACAGCCGCCGCCAGCAGCCAGTCATGCTCGATACCGGTGAATATCGGGTCGTGCGGGTGGAACCATCCGAACAGCAGTATCTGTTGTGGCAGGCGATGCGCATGTTCTTCGATAACGGCGGCGGCGCCTGCTGGATCGTGTCGGTGGGCAGCCATGATGACATGATTGCCCTTGGTGACGAAGCATCGGGGCTGTTGGCCGGCATCGCGGCGCTGAAAGGCGAAATTGAACCGACGATGCTGGTTATCCCGGAAGGCGTCCGCCTCAGCCGGGCCGACAGCATCAGGCTGCAGCAGGCGATGCTGGCGCATTGCGGCGAGGACATGAAGAACCGCTTTGCCATCCTGGATATTCACGACGGCGATCAGCCGTTGC
>NZ_JANPML010000090.1:0-10889 GCF_031422795.1 Sandarakinorhabdus sp. | reverse complement strand
GCTGGCGGCGCTGCTGCTGAAGGAGACGGTGACGCCGCGCCGCTGGGCTGGGGCGCTGGTGGTGTGTGCTGGGGCGGTGCTGATTGGCTTCTCGCGCTGATCAACGTGCGGCATTCTGGCGCTTGCGTGTCTTTCGAGTCTCGCTCAAAAACCTTCCATGCTTCGCGCTGCTTTTGCCATCAATCTCCTGATCCTGGTGCCGGTGTGCGCCACGATGCTCACGGCCCGCGATGGCGGCCTGCGTGCGATATTCGGCTCGGCCAGCGATGTGCCGGCAGTCCGCTTGATGGTGCTTTCGATGTGGCTGGCGATCCTGCTGGCATCACTCGCCGGTCTCGTTTGGCCGCGACCTTTGTGGCCGGTGCTGGCCATCCAGATCATCTACAAGTCGCTGTGGCTGGTCCTGTTTGCCTGGCCCGCGTGGCGCGCCGGAGAGGCGCTGCCGTGGGGTGTCACGGGCAGTTTCATCTTCATCGTGCTGGTTTGGCCGCTGATACTGTGGGTCGAACAGCCATGGAACAGCGAGGCTTGAGGCTCAGGCCTCTCTGGGGCCCAACCCAAGCAGCTTGCGGGTGCGGGCGATAAAGTCGCTGTTGTCGCCGCTGTCTTTCACGGGCGACACATCCGGCACCTTCAGGCCGCGCTGCACGGCGGGGCGGGCGGCGATGCGCTCGATCCAGCGCGACAGGTGCGGGAAGTGGGCGATGTCCACTCCGGTCCAGCCGGCGGTGCGCACCCAGCAGAAATGCGCGATATCGGCGATGCTGTAATCGCCGGCCAGATAGTCGCGGGTTTCCAGCCGCGCA
Source organism: Sandarakinorhabdus sp. (assembly GCF_031422795.1). Classification (GTDB taxonomy): domain Bacteria; phylum Pseudomonadota; class Alphaproteobacteria; order Sphingomonadales; family Sphingomonadaceae; genus Sandarakinorhabdus. The sequence goes on along the minus strand of NZ_JANPML010000090.1, from coordinate 10,083 downwards.
TCGAGAATGGCGAACAGGCGTTTGACCTCGCCCAGATAGCGGGTCTGTACAGCGGGCAATTTTTCCGGCCAGAAATGCCCGAACAAATTGGCCTGGCCCATCATCGGACCCAGCCCGCCCACTTGCAGCATCAGCCATTGCAGCACTTCGGAGCGGGCGCGGGGCTCGGCGGGCAGCAATTGCCCGGATTTTTCCGCCAGCCAGACCATGATCGCCCCCGATTCCATAACGGCAAAACCATCGTCGATCAGCGCCGGCACCTTGCCATTGGGGTTCAGTTTCAGGAAATCGGCCTGCTTCTGCTCGCCCTTGGCCAGATCGAGCGTGCGCACCTGATAGGCCAGCCCCAGCTCTTCCAGCGCAATCGACACTTTATAGCCATCGGGCGTCGGCGCAGTGAAAAGGATCAGGCTCATGGATAGCAGCCTAGCCGTTCACCCGTTCGGGTGGAAGTGCTGCCAGATCGCCAGCGCCATCTGGCTGGAAATGCCGGGCGCCCGTTCCAGATCGTCCAGCGTGGCGCCCTTCACGGCGCGGCTGGTGCCGAAATGCATCAGCAGCGCCTTTTTGCGGGCCGGGCCGATGCCGGGCACTTCGTCGAGCGGGCTTTGAGTCAGGGATTTTGCCCGTTTGGCGCGGTGCGCGCCGATGGCGAACCGATGCGCTTCGTCACGCAGGCGCTGCAGGAAGAACATCACCGGCGCATTCGGCGGCAGGGTGAATTCGCGGCCCGTCGGCAGATAGAATGTCTCGCGCCCGGCGTTGCGGTCTGGTCCCTTGGCGACGCCAACGATCGGCACATCCACGCCCAGTTCGGCCAGTGCACTCATCACCGCCGATACCTGGCCCTTGCCGCCGTCGATCAGGCACAGATCGGGCCAGTTGCCGCTCTCCTTGTCCGGATCTTCGGCTTCCAGCCGGGCAAAGCGCCGGTGCAGCATCGCCTTCATCATGGCGAAATCATCGCCCGGCGTGATGCTTTCGTCTTTCATGTTGAACTTGCGATACTGGCCCTTCATGAAGCCTTCCGGCCCGGCCACCACCATTGCGCCCAGCGCATTGCTGCCCTGGATGTGGCTGTTGTCGTAAACCTCGATGCGGCTGGGCGGCGCATCCAGTTCGAACACGTCGGCCAGTTCGCGCAGCAGTTTGCCTTGCGTTGTCGTCTCGGCGCGGCGGCGCTGGATCGCCTCTTCCGCATTGCGCTGCGCCTGTTCCACCAGCCGCTTCGCCGGCCCGCGCTGGGCATGGCGCAGGCTGACCTTGCGCCCGGCCTTTTCGCTCAGCGCCAGCGCCAGCAGTTCGGCTTCCGGCAGTGTGCGATCGAGCAGCAGCTCCTTGGGCGGCGGCAGTTCCTCGTACAGCTGGGCGAGGAAGCTCTGCAACACTTCGGCTTCGTCCACGCCTTCGGTGTGGCCGGGGAAGAAGCTGCGGTGGCCCCAATTCTGGCCGCCGCGGATGAAGAAGATCTGCACGCACATGGCGCTGCCATCGGTGGCCATGGCGATCACGTCGGCATCGCTCGTCGCCCCTTCAGCGTTGATGGCCTGGCTGCCCTGGATGAAGGTCAGCGCCTTCAACCGATCCCGCAGCACCGCCGCCGTTTCGAAATCCATGGCTTCGGCGGCGGTGCTCATCGCCCCGGCCAGTTTCTTCTGCGCTTCCTGCGTGCGGCCTGACAGGAAGCCCTTGGCGTCTTCCACCAGTTCGGCATAGGCGGTCGCGTCGATACGGCTCACGCATGGGGCGGAGCAGCGCTTGATCTGATACAGCAGGCAGGGCCGATCACGGTTGGCGAAGAAACTGTCCGTGCAACTCCTGAGCAAGAACACCTTCTGCAGCGCATTCAGCGTGGCGTTGACCGCGCCGGCGCTGGCGAACGGGCCATAATAACTGCCCTTGGCCACCCGCGCGCCGCGATGCTTGGAAATGCGCGGGAAACCATGCTCGGAGCGTAGCAGGATGAAGGGGAAACTCTTGTCGTCGCGCAGCAGCACATTGTACGCCGGGCGGTAACGCTTGATCAGCTGCGCCTCCAGCAGCAGCGCTTCGGCCTCGCTGTTGGTGGTGACGATTTCCATGCTGCGGGTTTGCGACACCATGCGTTGCAGGCGGCGGGGCAGGCGGGTTACCTGGGTATAGTTGGTCACGCGGCTCTTCAGCGTGCGCGCCTTGCCAACATACAGAACATCGCCGCTGGCATCGATCATGCGATACACGCCGGGCTTCAGCGGCAGGGTCTTCACCACGCGGCGGATGGTGGCGACACCCAGATCAAGATCGGGCGCCTCCGTGCCGCGCACCGTATAGGTTTGCGCTTCTTCCGAGAAACGGTCAGGCGTGTCGGTCATGTCGCTCCGCCGATAGCCCCGGGCCCACGTGATGGCAAACCCGTCATGGCAAATCCGCACAGGCCTGTTATCGAATCGGCCATGACGATTCTCCGCTGCCTGATCGCTGGCCTTGCCCTGTTGTTGACCGCTTGTGCCAATACACCGCCGCCGGTGCCCGCCGTAGCCGTGGCCACGAAACGGCCGCCGCACCCGGTCATCCTGATTTCGGTGGATGGCCTGCGCGCCGATTATCTGCGGCGCGGGATCACCCCCAACCTGAACGCGCTGGCGGCGCGCGGTGTCACCACCAGCGCCATGCGGCCCAGTTTTCCGTCGGTCACCTTCCCCAATCACTACACGCTGGTCACCGGGCTGCGCCCTGATCGCCACGGTGTGGTCAACAACACCATGCGCGATGCCGAACTTGGCGCGTTTTCGATGGGCATTCGCAGCGCCGTCGAAGATGCAAGGTGGTGGAATGATGCCGAACCCATCTGGGTGACCGCCGAAAAGGCCGGTATCCCCACGGCCACCATGTTCTGGCCGGGCAGCGAAGCGCCGGTGCGCGGCGTGCGCCCCCATCGCTGGCTGAAGTTCGATGGTGCAATGCCGGAACCCAGCCGCGTCGATCAGCTGCTGGCCTGGCTGGATGAACGGCCCCAAAATCGGCCACCCCTCGGTTTTGCCACGCTCTATTTCGATACGGTCGATCATGACGGCCATGAATTTGGCCCGGATTCGCCGCAAGTGAATGCCGCCGTGGCCAAGGTTGATGCCCAGATCGGCCGGCTGCTGGCAGCGCTGCAGCAGCGCGGCATCGATGCCAACATCATCGTCGTTGCCGATCACGGCATGGCGCAGGTGAGCGACCAGCGCCGTATCTTGCTCGATACGCTGATCGATCCGGCCAAGGTGGAATGGGTGACCGGCGGCGCTGTGGCCGGTTTGAACCCACAGCCGGGGCAGGACGCCGCCATGCAGGCAGCCCTGCTGAAACCACACCCGCACATGGCCTGCCACGACAAGGCCGATCTGCCCGCCGGCCTGCACTATGGTCGCCACCGCCGGGTGCCGGCAATCATCTGCATTGCCGAATCCGGCTGGATGATATGGCTCGGCCCGCCACCAGCCGGCATGGCGCAGCGTCCGCTGGGCGGCATGCATGGCTATGATCCGGCCCATCCCGACATGGCTGCCAGCTTTGTTGCCGCCGGCCCGGCCTTTCATTCGGGGGTAATGCTGCCAGCGTTTGACAATGTCGATGTCCACCCAGTGCTGCTGCGGCTGCTGGGTCTGCCGGCGATGGCCACCGACGGCACTGATCGGATTGCGCGCAGGGCCCTGCGCTGAACTGCACGTTGCACCGGCCCCCGCAAAGGCTTAGGCGGCGCCCATCATGACGGCGCAACCGACACAGACAGCCATCATCACCGGCGGTGCCAAGCGCATTGGCGGCGCCATCACCCGCGCGCTGGCCGCCGATGGCTGGCACGTGCTGATCCACTGCAACCGCAGCCGCGCCGAGGCTGCGGCGCTCGCCGCCAGCCTGCCGCACGCCAGCGTTGTGGCCGCCGATCTGGCTGATCCGGGCGCGGCCGATGTCATCATGGCGGCCTGTGCCGGCCTGCCGCCGGCCCGCCTGCTGGTGAACAGCGCCAGCCGGTTCGATTATGATCGGATCGAGAATTTCAGCGCCGACAGCTTTGATCAGCACATGGCGGTGAACCTGCGCGCGCCGGCGCTGCTCACCCGGGCCTTTGCCGCCGCGCTGCCCGCTGAACTGGGCGATGCTGCGGATGGGCCGGCGCTGGTGGTAAACCTGCTCGATGCCAAGTTGGCCAGCCTCAATCCGGACTATTTCACCTACACGCTGTCAAAAATCGGTTTTGAAGGGCTGACCGAGCTGACCGCGCGCTCCTATGCACCGCAGTTGCGCTGTGTGGGCATCGCGCCGGCGGTCACCTTGGTATCCGGGCCGCAATCCCGCGAGAATTTCGAAGCCGTGCACGACATGAACCCCCTGCGGCGCGGGGTAACGGTCGAAGATATCATCACGGCCCTGCGTTTCATCATCGCCACCCCCACCTACAACGCGCAAACCATCGTCCTTGATGGCGGGCAACGCCTGCTGGGCCTGCCGCGCGACGTTGCTCACATGGTAGATTTCTAATGCCCGACAGCGTTCCACCGCCCACCTTCATCGAACCCATGGCGCCCGGCATGGTGCCGCGCTCCCTGGCGCCCCGCACCCGCAAGCTGTTCCTCGAAGATTTCGATCTGCCGGTGGATATCGGCTTTCACGCCTTTGAAGTGGGCAGCCCGCAAACCCTGCGCCTCAATATCGAAGTGTGGGTGGACGATGCGCATTTCCCGCGCTGCGATACGGTTGCCCAGGCCTGGGATTATGATTTCCTGCGCAACGCCGTGTTGGGGCTGGTGCAGGGCCGCCGTTTCAACCTGCAGGAAACCGTGGTGCACGCCATTTACGATCTGGTCGCAGCGCGCGCTGGCGTGGTTGGCTTGAAGGTGTCGACCCGCAAACCCGACGTCTATCCCGATTGCAAGGCCGTCGGTGTGGAGCTGTCGAGCTTCTAATTCGTTTTGCCGCAAGGGCCAAGACTGGCGAGCGCGTCGCGCCAGTCCTTGGCAAGAGCGGCATCGTCGCCGCCGGCAGCGGCAGGCAACCGGGCGGGCAGGAAACAGGCCAGCCGATACCAGAGCAGGGTGCCTGGCCGCACGCGTTCAGCCGATTCGTCGATGATGTCGCCGCGGGCCACGAGCACCCGCCGCACTTCGCCGGGGCGATTCTGCACCACCAGAGTCGCGGGTTTGCCATCGGCAGTGGTGAGGAAAAATTGGCTCTCGCTTTCGCCCGGCACCGTACCATCGGCACGGAAGCCATTGGAAACACCACGGATTATCGGCACTTGGCCCGATCGCTGTTCGGCCACGACGGCGCGCACCGTATCGGCCAGCGCCGAATCCCAGGCCTGCTGGGCCCGCCGCGAGACCAGACGAGCGCTGCCATCGGCGCCCGGCGCGGTCAAAAAAACCAATACCTCCAGTCCCTTGACTGCAGGCGGACGGCCGCGCGCATCCAATGGAGCGTCCCGCAGATACTGCAAGGTGCCGCCCGTGGTGCCGGGGGCAACCAGCACGTTTGACACGCTGGCTGTCATCAAAAACCGTGTTCGGCCCGGCGCGACATCGGGTGCGGCCTTGCCCGTCAGCCGATTGGCGCGGGAAATGGTGGCGCGCACGATCAAGGGCGCGGCAAGGGCCAATTCTGCGGTATCGGCAAAGCTGGTCAGGCGGTCGTCCGGTGCCGAAGGCGACGCGGGAGCCTGCGCGGCGGCCGGGGCAATCGCAGCCAGAATCAGACAGATGGACAGAATCGGTCGGAGCATGGCGCCATCGTAACGGCGTGCGGCCCGTGCCGGCAACCCGCAGTGGCAGAGTGGTGCCATTTCCGGCCCGTCGACAGTGAACAAAGCAAGAATATTGGGGTGGGAAACAACGTAGAGACACAGAATTCGGCGGGATTGTGGCAAAAAGCTGGTTGCGGCGCCGCGCGGCTTGAGGCTACAGAAATGTTTCGAAGGTTCGACGCAGGGTTTGAGGGGGGTCCTCTGCTCGCGGCGTTCCTCAGTTTTTGAGGGAGTGCCACACCAGCCATGTCGTACATGGATGCACCTGGGATGACCAAGAACCGACAGATCGCTCTGGGCGGTGTGGTCGTTCTGCACATTCTGCTTGGCTATGCCATCATTTCCGGTTTCGCCATTTCGGTGGTGAAAAAGATCGTTGAACCGCTTGAAGCGGTGAACGTGAAGGAAGAGGCACCGCCACCAGACGAGCCGCCACCACCGCCGCCGAAGGAAATCGAAATTCCGCCGTACGTGCCGCCGCCCGAAGTTTCGGTGGCTTCGGACGCGCCGACGAATTCGATCACGACGCAGTCGACCATTTCGCGCCCTGATCCGCCCGTCGTGTCCGCGCCGGCACCGCCGGCCCCACCGGCACCGCCCGCTGTGGCACCGCAGCCCGCAACGCCCAAGGGCCGCGGCAACGCCTTCTCGGATGATGATTATCCCAGCGCCTCGCGTGCTGCCGAAGAAGAAGGTGTGACCCGCGTGTCCTACGTGGTCGGCACCGATGGCCGCGTGTCCCAATGCGAAGTTGTGCAAGGCAGCGGCTTCAAGCGTCTTGATGATGCGACCTGCTCGATCATCATGCGGCGTTTCCGGTTCAATCCGGCCACGCGTGACGGCCAGGCCGTCCCCGAACGCAAGACCCAGCCGGTGCGCTGGCGCCTGACCAACTGATCTGAAGCAAACAGGGTTCAGGCCCCGCGCCAGCCCGTCAACACGATAACGAGGGAAAAAGAAAATGCAGACCGAAAATGCTGAAAATCCTTATGGCTTGATGGCCGCGCTTGAACAGGGTGGCATCATTGCCTGGTCCGTGTTTGGCCTGCTGGTGTTCATGTCGCTCTACAGCTGGTTCATCATCATCACCAAGTTCCTTGATCAGCGTAAGGTCATGGCCGAAGCCATGGAACTGGAAAAGAAATTCTGGACCGCCAGCGACCTGAAGACCGGCGCTTCGAAGCTCGACAAGAACTCGCCGTTCCGCCAGATCGTTGATGACGGCCTGCGCGCTTCGGATCACCACGAAGGTCGCCTGACCGACAAGATCGATCAGCACGAGTGGGTGACGATGGCGCTGAACCGTTCGGTCGGCCTGATCAACGGCAAGCTGACCACCGGCTTCTCGTTCCTCGCCTCGGTCGGTTCGACCTCGCCGTTCGTCGGCCTGTTCGGCACCGTCGTCGGCATCTATCGCGCTCTGATCAACATCGGCCTTGCTGGCCAGGCTTCGATCGACAAGGTCGCTGGCCCGGTCGGTGAAGCGCTGATCATGACCGCGCTGGGTCTGGCCGTGGCCGTGCCCGCCGTGCTCGGCTACAACTGGCTGATCAGCCGCAACAAGGAAATCGCTACCCGCCTCAGCAACTTCACGTCTGACGTGCATGGTGCCCTGGTGTCCGGTGCCCGCATCCAGCGCCCGCTTGCTGCTGCTCCGGCCGCCGCTGCTCCTGCCGTCAAGAAGTAATCGGTCTGATCGCCGCATAGGGAGATAGACCGATGGCAATGAGTATCGGCAAGGACACGTCGGACGAGAACGCGCCGATGAACGAGATCAACACGACGCCGCTCGTCGACGTCATGTTGGTTCTCCTCATCATCTTCCTGATCACGGTGCCGGTTGTTATCCAGACCGTGCCGCTGACGCTGCCTACGGTGACCAACCTTCCCACCACCACCAAGCCGGAAAACGTGCTGATCTCGGTGGATGGGAACTGCGACACCTATTGGAGCCAGACGCGGGTCGACACGAAGCAGGAACTGCTTGATCGCGGTGTGAAGGCCCTGAAGGACGAGATTGCCCGCCAGGAAAAACTTGGCGGCAAGATCGAACTGCCTGAAGTGCACATCCGCGGTGACAAGGATGTGGCCTATCGCTGCGTTGGTGGGGTTGTCTTCACCATGCAGCGGGCCGGGTTCCTGAAGGTTGGTTTCATCTCGGAACCGGTTCCAGGCTTCGTGACGCGCGATTGATCATTACTCGCCAGGGCCGGCAGTTTGCCGGCCCGGCTGATAACGGGAGTTTGGCCAATGTCCATGGCAGTTGGTAAAGAGGGTGGTGACGACAACCCGATGGTGGAAATGAACACGACGCCGTTGATCGACGTCATGCTTGTTCTGCTCATCATGTTCATCATCACCATCCCGGTGCAGACCCACGCTGTGAAGCTGGACCTGCCGCCGCCGAATCCGAACCCGAGCAATGTTGATCCGGTGTTCAACCAGATCGACATCGATTTCCTCGGGAACATGTATTGGAACAAGACCGAGGTCGATATGCCCACGCTGAAGGGTTACCTGAAGCAGGCATCGGCCATGCCGGAACAGCCGGAGTTGCGCATGCGCCCGGAAGCTGAAGCCAAGTACGTCATCGTCGATCAGGTGATGGCTGCGGCGCAGCAGGCTGGCATCGAGAAGATGGGTTTTGTCGGGAATGAAGCCTACGCGAACTGATCGCCGCCGGGCATGCAAATAGCGCAAGCTATTTGCATGCCCGGCAAGATCGAACGGCGAGCGAAAAGGGCGGCCCCGCAGGGCCGCCCTTTTTGACTCGTCCGACGGCGTGGCTCCGCCGCGCTCTTTCTTCGCTTCTTTGATGCCCCCCAGCGGACTCGGCGGCTTTGCCGCCGGCCGCGGCCGCAAGTGCCGTGCCTCGCCGCTGGCCAAACCCCACCCCCAACCCCTCCCCTGAAGGGGAGGGGAGACGCAGGCCCGGTTCCACCTTACCCTCCCTATTTCACAGGGAGGAACGAACCATGGCACGATTGGCAGGCAAGGTGGCGCTGGTGACGGGCGCGGCATCAGGATTGGGCGCGGCAACCGCCCGGCGACTGGCCAAGGACGGCGCCAAAGTGCTGCTCACCGACCGCGACCTTGCCGGTGAGGACGTCGCTGCCAGCATCGTCAGCGCCGGCGGCCATGCCGCCTTTCGATTGCACGATGTGACCAGCCATCCCGATTGGGCTGCGGCCGTCGAACATGCGGTGCAGGATTTTGGCCGGCTCGACATATTGGTGAACAACGCCGGGGTGGCCGGTGGCCGCCACGACCTGATGGACCACAGCTATGATGCCTGGCGGCAGATCCTGGCGGTCAACCTGGATGGCGTGTTCCTGGGCTTGCGCCACGCTGGCCCGCGCATTGCGGCGTCTGGCGGCGGCAGCGTCATCAACCTCAGCTCCATCCTCGGCAAGGTCGGCATGGCCGGCGCGGCGGCTTACTGTGCGTCAAAGGGCGGCGTCACCCTGCTGACCAAGGCAGCGGCACTGGAATGGGCGCCGTTGGGCATCAGGGTGAACAGCGTGCATCCCGGTTTCATCGACACGCCGATGGTGAGCAATGCGCTGGCCGACCGCGAAGACGGCAACGAGATGCGGGTAGCCCTGATGACTGCCCACCCCATCGGCCGCTTTGGCGTGCCGCGCGAGATCGCCGATGCCATCGCCTTCCTCGCCAGCGACGATGCCAGCTTCATCACCGGCGCCGAACTGGTGGTGGATGGCGGCTTTACCGCGCAATAAGCTGCCGCCGCCTGCTGACCACCACCGGCGCGAACCCCTCACCCCGCCGCGCTGGTGCGCGAGTCGCCCTCTCCCGCAAGGGGAGAGGGGATTAGGCGGCGATCTGATCGAATTGCAGCCGTGCCAGCCGCGCATACAGCCCGCCGCCGGCCATCAGGCTGTCGTGGGTGCCTTCGGCGACGATGCGACCCTTGTCCATCACCACGATACGATCGGCATTGCGCACGGTGGCAAGGCGGTGGGCGATGACCAGTGTGGTGCGGTGCTTCATCAGCTCGTCGAGCGCGCCCTGCACCAGTTGTTCGCTTTCGGCGTCGAGCGCGCTGGTGGCTTCGTCCAGCAGCAGGATCGGGGCATTGCGCAGGATGGCGCGGGCAATGGCGACGCGCTGGCGCTGGCCGCCGGAAAGCCGCGTGCCGCTTTCACCAAGGAAGCTGTGGATGCCTTCGGGTAGTTCCTTCAGGAAGATATCGGCGTGCGCGGCTTCGGCGGCGGCCCAGACTTCTGCCTCCGTTGCCTCGGGCCGGCCATAGCGGATGTTTTCCAGTGCGCTGGTGGCAAAGATCACGGTTTCCTGCGGCA
>NZ_JANPML010000089.1:0-6933 GCF_031422795.1 Sandarakinorhabdus sp. | reverse complement strand
TAACTGGCATCGCCGGCCGACACATCATCCAGCTGGCTTTCCAGGTCGGCGGTGAAATCATACTCCACATATCGCGTGAAGAATCGCTCCAGAAACGCCGTGACCAGCCGGCCCTTTTCCTCGGCAAAGAATCGGTTCTTCTCCACCCGCACATAGGCCCGGTCGCGCAATGTCTGCAGTGTGCTGGCATAGGTGGAGGGTCGCCCGATGCCGAGCTCCTCCAGCTTCTTCACCAGCGTCGCTTCGCTGAACCGCGCGGGCGGTTCGGTGAAGCTCTGGATCGCCTCCACAGTTTTGGACGCACAACGATCGCCGCCAGCCAGGCGCGGCAGGCGGGCGCCGTCGTCATCGTCCTCGGCGGGTTCATCCCGTCCTTCGGTGTAGAGCGTCAAAAACCCCGGCGTGATCACCACCTGGCCAGTGGCGCGCAGGCCGTGGCGGCCATCATCGTCAAACATGTCGACGGTGGTGCGTTCCAGCCGGGCGCTGGCCATCTGGCTGGCAACGGTCCGGTTCCAGATCAGCGCATACAGCCGCTCCGCATCCGAATCGCCCCGGCCCGGACGGCGCGAGAAATCGGTCGGGCGAATGGCTTCGTGCGCTTCCTGGGCGTTCTTCGCCTTGGTCGCATAAAATCGCGGCTTTTCGGGCAGCACTTCGGGCTTGCTGCCATAATCGCGGGCGATCATGTCGCGCACCGCGGCCATGGCTTCGCCGGCGATCTGCACGCCGTCGGTCCGCATATAGGTGATGTGGCCATCTTCATACAGGTTCTGCGCCACCCGCATGGTGTGGCTGGCGCTAAATCCCAACCGCCGCGAAGCCTCCTGTTGCAGGGTCGATGTGGTGAACGGCGGCGCCGGGTTACGGCTCACCGGCTTGGTCTCCACCGTGCGCACAGTAAAGCCATTCTTCTCAATGGCTTCCCGCGCAGCATTGGCTGCAGCATTGTCCAGATCAAACTGCGCCAGTTTCTTGCCATCCAGCACCGCCAGCCGCGCCTTGAAGGTGGCGCCATTGGGGGCAATCATCTCGGCCTCGACCCGCCAATATTCGCGCGCCACGTGCGCTTCGATCTCGCGTTCGCGCTCCACCACCAGGCGCAGCGCCACCGATTGCACGCGGCCCGCGCTCTTCGCGCCAGGCAGCTTGCGCCACAGCACCGGGGAAAGCGTGAAGCCCACCAGATAATCCAGCGCGCGCCGCGCCAGATAGGCATCGATCAACGGCTGATCCAGATCACGCGGCGCCTGCATGGCCTTGGTGACAGCGGCCTTGGTGATTTCATTGAACGTCACCCGGCTCGCGCCCCCGGGTGGCAGCGCGCGCTTGTCTTTCAGCCATTCCAGCAAATGCCAGCTGATCGCCTCCCCCTCGCGATCAGGGTCAGTCGCCAGGATCACGCTGTCCGCCCGCTTCGCCGCCTCGCGAATGGCAGCGAGCTGCTTGGAACGATCCGCCGAAACCTCCCACGCCATGGCGAAATCCTGGGCGGGGTCCACCGAGCCGTCGCGGGCCGGCAGATCGCGCACATGGCCAAAACTGGCCAGCACCTCATAGCTGCTGCCGAGATATTTGTTGATGGTCTTCGCCTTGGCCGGCGATTCAACGATAACGAGTTGCATTAGAGTCCCTCACGTATACGCGCGAGGGTGGAGGGCCGGAGCGAGGGGCGTCAAGGGGACAGGGGTCGCAGGCAATGGCCTTCGTTCAGGCCTGCCGAATTGAAGCTACATTGGTCGGGGTCGCCATTCACCTTTCAGAGTTGTGTTTCTGCCACTCCCAACAAGGGCTGGGCTCACTTTGGTCGAACTTCCTGCCTTCTTGTATTTGGTCTGGCGCTGCGTCCAACTGCAATCTGCTTGAAAGTGGCGAAGAAAGCGCTAATTTTGGTAGCACGATGAGCAACGAAAATCTCCCTTCGACACTCCCTCCTTCGGAAGTACGGTTTAGGCGCGCGATACGCTCACAAAATCGACTGATAAATTTTCTTGCGATACTATTGCTGCCGGCGTTTATCGGTGTGTGGCTGAGCGTCGCAGACCCGCTAAAGACTGGTATCGAAATCTTCTGGGCGGTAGTCGTGATTACAATTTTATTTCAGATCGTATTATATTTTTTAACTATGCAGTATGCAGATACACTGCCAGAGTTGCACCTAGAAAATACAGAACTACAAGAACTTCATCAATATATGATTGAACATATATCGGAAAGTGATGACTATATTGCACAACTTGAAGCCGTCAATTTACTAGGTGCCTATTGGTCAACATTTCAGGGAATGATTGCTGTTTTAAGTCCCTCAAATGAAGATTCTTTCCGTGAGGCCTGTCAGATAGCCATATCACCGATGATGGACGCCGCCGGGATACTTTTTGACTTCGAGTACGGAGAAATTTGGAGCACATCTGTTTACGGGTTCAACGAATCAAGCGGCCTATTAGAGCCAGTTTGGTGGAAAAGATCCGGCGATCATCCTTCAGGTGACAATGAGCCACGTAGTTGGAGGTCTGGGGACGGCCATGTTGGTTCTGCTTTCATGCAAGAGCGAATCCTGTTTACAAACGATTTGACCAGCGATGATGCGGCGATGCTCCTCACACCGAGTGCAAGCAATGTCAGGGATTACGATCAAGCTGTTTATCGCTCATTCGTTTCGGCACCGATCGTTTTGGACGTTCAACCAAATCCGCACCGCTTCGGAGTGCTAGTTGTCACAAGCAACGTGGCGGGTCGCTTTCACGAAGAGAATAAAGCGGTGGTCGCCCAAGCTGCCCAGGTGCTAGCCCACCTCTTCCACTGGAGGCTCCTTGCCAATACGCCTGAGATGCCCTAGATTCTCGGCATGGCAAGCAATCCAACAGCTGCTCGCGGTGAAGCGACCGGAAATGTTACGGTAAAAGTTGCCGCCCGTGAACGCGTGGTGTCAAAATCGAGTGCAGCTTACGTGCTGTCTCGTGGCAAGGGTGAGGCGGCCTACCGCCTATCCAGAATCATTGATGGGCAGGCAAAGCCGTACAGCAGCCGCTCTGGCGGGTTGTCTAAGGCGACTAAATAGCAGCTAAACATGAACTCTTTGAACGGTCAGGTCATGTAATCTGGCGGTTGAAGATTTCTACAGCGGCATATTCGTATTCCAGATAATCCGGCTCGCAAGTCTAGCCATCGCAGTGGACACAATCACCAAGATAGCCTCGCGGATCTTGATTGTTTACGCGGCCTCACCCCAACGCCACCCGCGCCCCGGCGTGGCTCACCAGCGCGCCTTCGAGTTCCAGGTCCAGCAGCACGCTCGCCACTTGCGCTGGCGGCAGCTTGGTGAGGCGGATGAGATCGTCGATGGGCACGGCCGTGGGGGAGAGCAGGGCGAGCAGCGCCGCGCGGGCGCTCACGCGCCCTTCGGATAGGCCGTCACCAATCGTGGCCGGACGTCGCCGGCATCGATGATCCACACGCTAGTGATGCAGGGGTCGCGGCCATCGGGGGAGGCCAGGGCGCAGTGCACCACGAACTTGCGGCCGTGGGGGTTGGCCTGTTCGTGGGCGACGGGCTGGCGCTGCCGGTGATCGGCCAGGCTGGCGGCGAGGGTATCGGCGGCAAAGCCGTGATCGCGGAAGAAGCGCGCCTTGCCGCCGTTCTGGGGGTGGGCGGCATTGAGCAGATATGCGCTGATCTTGCGCGGATCGACGAACGCGGCCTCCGCACCGGGCAGGCGGGTCATGCGATCTGGCTGAGCTCGACCGTTACCACGGCGTGCACAGGCGCGATGAATTCCACCTCGCACGCCTTGCCATCGCCATAGACCGCGACCACCACGCCCTCCGCTCCCGCCGGGATGGTGATGCCATCGGCCACAACGTCCACACGCAGCCGCACCGAATCGAGTTCGGCGGGCGTGGCCCTGTGGCGGGCGGAGAAATGGGCGATGTTCATGGCTTGAAAAATAGCACTTTCCTCACCCCAACGCCACACGCGCCCCGGCGTGGCGCACAAGCGCGCCTTCCAGTTCCAGGTCCAGCAGCACGCTCGCCACTTGCGCGGGGGGCAGTTTGGTGAGGCGGATGAGATCGTCGATGGGTACGGCCGTGGGGGAGAGCAGGGCGAGCAGGGCCGCGCGGGCCGCCGGATCGGGGGTGAGGGCGGGGGCGAAGTCGGGCAGGGGGAGCGGCTCGGCGACGTTCAGGCGGAGCGCGGGCTGGCCTGCGAGCGTGGAGAGCGCCTCCAGCACGTCGGCCGCCGTCTGGATCAGCGTGGCGCCTTCGCGGATGAGCAGGTTGCAGCCCTGCGCGCGCGGATCGAGCGGGGAGCCGGGCACGGCCATCACCTCCCGCCCCAGATCGGCCGCGATGCGCGCCGTGATCAGGCTGCCCGATTTGGGCGCGCCTTCCACCACGATGGTGCCGGCGGAAAGCCCCGCGATGATGCGGTTGCGGCGCGGGAAGTGGCGGGCCTGCGGCTCGATCCCCGGCGGCTGTTCGGCGATCACCAGGCCTTGCTCTGCTATGCGCGCCATCAGATCGGCGTGATCGGGCGGATAGGCGACATCCACCCCGCCGGCGACCACCGCGATGGTGCCGCGATCGAGCGCGGCCTGATGCGCCGCCGCATCGATGCCGCGCGCCAGGCCGGAAACGACGACATAATCCGCCTCTGCCAGATCCAGCGCCAGTTGCCGGGCAAAGCGGATACCCGCCGCGCTGGCGTTGCGGGCGCCGACGATGGCCACCGCCTGCCGATCGAGCAGGGCGAGGTCTCCACGGGCATAGAGCACCGGCGGGGCGGTTTCGGTGCCCGACAGCAGAGCGGGATAATCGGGGGTGCCGAGGAAGAGCAGATGCGCGCCCAGCCGGGCTGCGGTTTCCAGTTCGGCGAGGGCTTCGGATTCGGGGTGCAGGGCAAGGCTGCGATTGCCGCGCCGGGCCAGATCGGGCAGCGCCTTCAGCGCGGTTTGCGCATCGCCAAAGCGGGCGATGAGCTGCCGATAGGTGACTGGGCCAATCGAATCGGTGCGGATCAGGCGCAGCCGAAAGACCGCGTCACCGGGCAGGCTCATTTGGCCTTTTGCCCGATCTTGGATTCGGTGCCGCTTGCCAAGCGGGCGATGTTGTCGCGGTGGAGGAAGATCAGCAGCGCCGCGAGCGGTGCCAGATGGATGGCCCAGCCGATATTGTCTCGCACCGCCCAGGCCGCCAATGGGCAGGCGATGGCGGCCAGCATGCCGCCCACGCTGGAATAGCGCGTGACCAAGGCGCCGCCGAGCCAGGTGAGCAGCGCGATGACACCGGCCAGGGGTGCCGCGGCGAAGGTGATGCCCAGGATGGTGGCGACGCCCTTGCCACCGCGAAATTTGAGCCAGACGGGGAAGCAATGGCCGATGAAGGCGGCGGTGCCAGCCAGAATTGCTGCCGTCTCGCCGCCCAGTTCGCGGCCGATCAGCACGGCCGCCGCGCCCTTGCCGGCATCGAGCAGCAGGGTTGCCGCCGCCAGCGGCTTGTTGCCGGTGCGCAGCACGTTGGTGGTGCCGATGTTGCCGCTGCCCACCTGCCGAATGTCGATACCGATCATCCGCGTGAGCAGCAGCCCAAACGGGATCGAGCCGAGGAAATAGCCGATGGTGACGGGAATCCAATCCATAGCCGCAGCCTAGCGGGCGGGCCGGGCTGCGTCTATGCTGCGGGTAACAGGGGGGAATGCATGAAAGCCTTGATCGCCATTGCCGTGGGTTTGCTGGCCAGCAGCGCTGCTGCTCAGATGAAGCCGACGCCGCCGCGCGACACCGTCATGGCTGCCGGGCCCTATGAAACGCTGGTGATCAGGGGTGCGACCATCATCATCGGCAACGGCGGGCCGCCACAAGGCCCGGCTGATATCATCATCAACGGCGGAAAAATCACCGATATTCGCCCTGCCGGCACGCCCGGACTGCCGATGCGCGCCAATCGCCCGCCGGCCAATCCGACGCGGGAAATCGACGCCACCGGCATGTACGTGCTGCCCGGTTTTGTGGACATGCACGGCCACAATGGTGACCCCGACAAGATGAACGACCCCAGCTATGCTTGGAAACTGTGGCTGGCGCATGGGGTGACGACGGTGCGCGGGATGCCGCTGTATGGCGATGATGCGGCGCGTGCGCTGGATGAGAAGAAGCGCGCTGCCGCCGGCGCCATTATGAGCCCGCGCCTGTATGTGTATCAGACGCTGGGCAGTGGTGAGAGCGCCGGCTGGAAGGGCGGGCGAGTGACGACGCCGGAAAAGGCGCGCGAATGGGTGCGCTGGGCCGCCAGCGTTGGCATCGACGGCATCAAGTTCTTCAACCGCGGGGACGAGACGCCAGAGATTGACCGCGCCGCGATTGCGGAAGCGAAGAAACTGGGCCTGGGCACGGTCGCGCACCTCAGCCAACCCAACATCGCCGAGTTCAACGCCCGCGATGCCGCCGCTGCCGGGCTGGGCAGCATCACCCATTTTTACGGGCATTTCGAAAGCCTGCTCGATGGGCGGCGGGTGCAGGACACGCCGGCCGATTATAACTTCAACGACGAGCAGAAGCGTTTCGGCGGCATCGCCGAGATCTGGAACCAGATCCATGAACCCGGCGGGCCGGAGTGGGTGGAATATCTGAAGGCGCAGAAGGCCAGCGGCGTGGTGTTCGATCCCACCTTCAACATCTACAGCGCCAGCCGCGATCTGATGCGTGCCAAGCGGGCCGAATGGCACGATCGCTATACGCTGCCGAGCCTGACCGGGTTCTTTGAATCGAACCGCGATAACCACGGCAGCTATTTCTTCGATTGGACCAGCGAGCGCGAATATGAATGGCGGCGATTCTATACGCGATACATGCAATTGGTGAATGATTACAAGAATATGGGTGGGCGCGTTACGACCGGCAGCGATCCCGGTTTTATCTGGCAGACCTGGGGCTTT
>NZ_JANPML010000088.1:0-10459 GCF_031422795.1 Sandarakinorhabdus sp. | reverse complement strand
GCGCGTGAAGCTGAAACCCGGCGTCTCGGTCGATGCGGCGCGTGATCGGCTGGAAGCCGTCGCCAAGGATGGGGGCCGCGTACGCGACCGCAGCAATGGCGCACCCGGCACCCGCAATTTCGTCACCCAATTGGGCCAGTTCCTCAGCCTCGTCGGCCTGACCGCGCTGGTCGTGGCCGGCGTGGGCGTGGCCGGCGGCGTATCGGCCTATCTGGGCGCCCGCACGCGCACCATCGCCACGCTGAAAGTGCTGGGTGCCGATAGTGCGACGGTGCGCGCCGTCTATCTGTGGCAATTGTCGCTGGTATCGGCTGGCGCCATCTTGATCGGCCTCGCCATCGGTGCCGCGACGCCGGCTGCCGTGGCGCAAATCGCCGCCGCCAGCCTGCCGGTGCCACCGGCCAGTGGGCTGCAATGGGGGGCGCTGGCGCAGGCGGCGTGGTACGGCTTTGCCATCGCCTTGTCCTTTGCGCTGTGGCCACTGGCACAGGGCGCTGCCATGCCGGCGGCGCGCCTGCTGCGCAGCCTGACCGAACAGCGCGCCCGGCCAAATGCCGCGACCCTGGCGATCATCGCCGGTGCAGCGCTGTCGGTGCTGGTGCTGGTCGTGGTGCTGGCCGATGAACAATTGTTCGTGATGGGCTTCCTGGCTGGCGCGCTCGGCCTGATTGTCGTGCTGTGGTTGCTGGCCGGAGCCGTGAAGTGGCTGGCGGCGCGGGCGCCCAAGCCAAAGGGCACGCTGGCCCGGTTGGCGCTGGCCAATCTGCATCGCCCCGGCGCGCCGACGCGCAATCTGGTGGTGGCACTGGGCCTGGGCCTCACCCTGTTTGCCACCTTGGCCACCATCGAGGGCAATCTTGCCAGCCAGATCAACCGCACCATTCCGACCCGCGCGCCCAGCTTCTTCGTGCTCGACATCCCCAATGATCAAAAGGCCGAATTTTCGACACTGGTCGAACGCACAGCACCAGGCGGCCGCACGGTGATCGTGCCCAGCTTGCGCGGCCCGGTGACGGCGGTGAACGGAGTCCCGGCCGAACAGATCAAAGCCGGGGCCGAAGGCTGGATCCTGCGCGGCGATCGTGGCCTGTCGTACGCCGCCGATTTCCCGGAGGCCAACACGCTGGTCAGCGGCACATGGTGGCCGCGCGATTATGCCGGGCCGCCGCTGATCAGCCTGGACGATGATGCCGCCAAGGCATTGGGCCTGAAGGTGGGTGATACACTCAGCGTTTCGGTGCTGGGCGTCGACATCACCGCCCGCATCGCCAATACGCGCAAGATTGATTGGCAGTCGTTCGGCTTCAACTTTGCCATCCTGTTCGCGCCCGGCGCGCTGGAAGCGGCGCCGCATGGCTGGATGGCCACGGTGCAGGTGGCGCCCGACCGCGAACGCCCGGTGGCCCGCGCCTTGTCAGCCCGCTTCCCGACAGCGTCGGTGGTGCGGGTGAAGGATGTGATCGGCCAGGTGCAGACGTTGCTGGGCCAATTGTCTGCAGCAATCCGCGCCGCGGCCAGCGTCACTGTTGCGGCCGGCATCGCCGTGCTGGTGGGGGCGCTGGCTGCCGGCGCGCGGGCGCGCACCTATGATGCCGTGCTGCTGAAACTGCTGGGCGCCACGCGCGGCCAGGTGGCGGCGGCGACACTGGCCGAATATGGCCTGCTCGCCGCCATCGTATCGGGGTTGGCGCTGGTGTTGGGCAGCGCGGCGGGTTGGTTTGTGGTGACGCAAATCTTCAAGTTGGATTGGACCCCGGATTGGCTGCGCGTTTTCCTGACCGTGGGCGTTGGTGCGGTCGTGACCGTGGTGCTGGGTCTGGCTGGCAACTGGCAGGCGCTATCGGCGCGGCCAGCAAGCGTGCTGCGACAGTTGTGAAGCGGCGTTCCGGCGCATCAGTCATTGAAAATTCAGCCGGGATGCCCGATATTACACGTGTCGCCGGCCAATCGCCGGTCACAGGAGGAGTTTTTCATGGCCAATAATGTGGACCCCCGGCTTGGCGCTTTTGGGGCCCGGGCCCCAGCAGATGCCGGTTATGACGCCGGCCTGCGCAGCTATATGCTGTCGATCTACAACTATATGGCGTCGGGCGTGCTGCTCACCGGCCTCGTGGCACTCTTGGTGTTCTCGACCCCGGCGCTCTTTGCCGTGTTCTTCAATGAGGTCGGTTCACCCACCATCCTGGGCTGGATCGCCATTGCCAGCCCGCTGGCGATGATCCTGGGCATGAACTTCGGCATCAACCGCATGAGCGAAACCACGCTCAAGATGATGTTCTGGGCCTTTGCCGCGCTGATGGGCGTGTCGATGAGCACGATCTTCGCCCGCTA
Organism: Sandarakinorhabdus sp.; assembly: GCF_031422795.1. GTDB lineage: Bacteria > Pseudomonadota > Alphaproteobacteria > Sphingomonadales > Sphingomonadaceae > Sandarakinorhabdus. The sequence continues at coordinate 8,128 of NZ_JANPML010000088.1, read as the reverse complement.
CACCGGCGCGTCGATCGCGCAGACCTTCTTTGTGACGGCCGCCAGCTTTGGCGCGCTCAGCCTTTATGGCTACACGACCAAGAAGGACCTGAGCGCGATGGGCCGCTTCCTGTTCATGGGCCTGATCGGCATCATCATCGCGTCGATCGCCAACATCTTCGTGCAATCCAGTGGCTTGCAGCTGGCGGTGAACATCCTGGGCGTGCTGATCTTTGCTGGTCTGACCGCCTATGACACGCAGCGCCTGCGCGAACTGTACTACCAGGTTGCCGGCAGCGATTTCGCTGGCAAGGCCGCCATCATGGGCGCGCTGACCCTGTATCTGAACTTCATCAACCTGTTCCAGTTCCTGCTCAGCTTCATGGGCAACAGGGACTAAGCAGACAGGCTTCGGCCAAAGAACAAAGGCCCGGCGGGGAAACCTGCCGGGCCTTTTTCTGTACGGAGTTGGCGGCTTACCAGCGTTCCATCCAGGGCCGCAGATCAAACTCGTGCGTCCAGGCGGATCGGGGCTGGTGGTGCAGGCGGACATATTCCGCCGCAATCGCTTCCGGGTCGAGGATGCCGTCCTCGCTTTTGAGGGCATAGCGGTCGGGAAACTGGCTGCGGATGAACTCGGTGTCGATGGCGCCATCGATGATGCTGTGCACCACATGGATGCCGTTTGGCCCCAGTTCGCGCGACATGGCCTGCGCCAGGCTTCTCAATGCGAACTTGCCGCCGGAAAAGCCGGCAAAGCCCGCCGATCCACGCAGGGAGGCGGTTGCGCCGGTAAAGATGATGGTGCCGCGTCCACGCGGGCTCATGCGGCGGGCGGCCTCGCGCCCGGTGATAAAGCCGGCCAGCGCGCACATTTCCCAAATCTTGGTGTAACGCCGCACCGTCTCGTCCAGGATGCCCATCGGTGAATTGGCACCGATGTTGAACACCAGCACCTCCACCGGGCCGATTTCGCGCTCGACCCGGTCGAACAGGGCGATCATCGCCGCTTCGTCCCGGGCGTCGGCGCCAACGGCCAGGCAGCGCCCGCCTTCATCAGCGATGCGCGCGGCCAGCGGTGCCAATCCGTCGGCTGTGCGCCGCACCGGCACCGCCACCAATCCGTCGCGGGCAAAGGCGGCAGCGATCGCGCCGCCAGTGGCATCGCCAGCGCCAATCACCACCGCGGCGCCCTTCATTGCCGTGCCGCTCATGCGCCGACACCCATGATCATGCAGGTCGCGATGCCGGTGGCCAGCAGTTTGCCGCGTTCATCCACCAATGTGCCCCGCGCCGTCGCCAGCCGTCGCCCGCGCGACACCACATCGCCGCGCGCGGTCACCCGGCCGGTGGCCGGCGTGATGGCCCGCACGAAGCTGACATGCAGATCGGTGGTCACATAGGTTTCATCGGCGGAAAGCGTGGTGTGGACAGCGCAGCTCATCGCGCTGTCGAGCAAGGTGGCGGCAAAGCCGCCGTGCACGATGCCGATGGGATTGCCATGCTGGGTGCCGGGCAGCGCGTGCATGGTCATCGTGCCTTCGCCGGCCTCGCCACCGTCCATCGCCATCAACGCGCCCATGCCGCTGCCACCCCTGCCAGTGCCAGCCGCCAGTGCGCGCATCTGGGCAAGCCCGTCAATTTTACCTGTAATTGCAGTCATTCTGCGATCTCCAATCGTTCGTAGCTGTCATCCAGCAGGAAGCGCAGCGCTGCCAGCCGGCCACCGCCCAATCGCTGCTCCATCACGTCTTGTGCGGACTGCCAGCCGGCTTGTGCGGCGGCGCGGCGCTGGTGGCCGGGTTCGGTGAGCCAGACCAGGCGGCCCCGCCGATCGGCCGGGTCAATCTCGATACGCAGCAGGCCGTCGCTGGCCAGTGGCTTGACCAGGCGCGAAACGGTGGAGGCATCGGCTGCCATACGATCGGCCAAGGCGCCAATGCCCAATCCGCGCCGCCGCGACAGGCAGGCAAGCAGGCCGAACTGGCCGATGGTCAGGCCATGCCGGCCCAGCGCCTCATCATAAATCTGGCTGATCTGGCGCGACAGCCGCCGCACCTTGGCCGCCGTGCACAATCCTGCCGGTCCAGGGGGCAGGCTGGTGCTGGGCGATTCGGGCAGGCGGATACTCATATCCGCAGAATAATCTGCAATTGCAGATAATCAAGATTGATTGCGCAGCGCGGCCAAAGCAGCAGGCGTGTCGATATCGTCGAGCACGGCATCCGAAAGCGCCGGCACCGGCGTGAGGGCATAATCTGCCATCACGGCGCGGCCACCAACATCGCCGGCCAGGCCAATCAACTGCGCAAATGCCGCGCGCGGCCAGCGCACCGGGTGACCGCGCCGGCCTTCCCAGCTGGGCAGCACGATCTGGCCGGGCGTGGCGGCCAGCGTTGCAATCAGGGTCGGCTCGATTCGCGGCATGTCGGCCAGGAACACCAGCGCCGCATCCCATTCCGCCGGCACGGCAGCGATACCAGCAGCCAGGCTGCGGCCCATACCCTCGGCCCAATCGGCGGCGGTAACAAAGCGCGCCGGCCGTCCGGACAAGGCGTGCCGCACGGCATCTGCGGCATGGCCAAGCACGATGATGGGCGGCGGCAAGCCAGCGGCGGCAATTGCATCAATCACGTGGGCGATGATGGGTTGCCCGCGCCAATCCTCCAGCAACTTGTGCGGCCCGCCCATGCGGCTGGCGCGGCCAGCGGCGAGCACCACGGCACCGACCGTTGCTGGTGCGCTGGCCCGCCCGCGCGGTTCGGGGCGTTCGGCTTCGGGCAACAGGCCGCCATCGCCCATGGCGGCAATCGTTTCGGCGGTGACGGGCAGGCCAGCGGCAAGGCGTTCCAGCACCAGATCAAGGCCGTTGCGCTTTGGGCTCTTGGCGCAGCCGGGCAGGCCGATCACCGGGCGCCCGCCGATGCGGCCCAGCACCAGCAGATTGCCGGGATCGACCGGCATGCCCAGCCGCTCGACCACGCCGCCGGCAGCGATAATGGCCTGCGGGATGACATCGCCGCGATCGACCGTGGCCGACGCGCCGGCCACCAGCAACAGATCTGCGGTGGCGCCGGCCAACACAGCCGCCAGCGCGGCGCTGTCGTGCGGGCAGGGGGGCTGGGTATCGAGATGGCTGCCCAGCGCTGCGATGCGCGCGGCCGTGACCCGTTCCAGCTTGGCCAGCGCCTTGGCGCTGGTGCCGGGCAGGGTGGTGGCGATCAGGCCCACCGATAGCGGGCGAAAGCCATGCACATGCAAGGGTTTGGCGGCGGCAACCGCAGCGGCCAGTGTGGTTTGCGCCACGGCATAACGGATGGTCTTGATGGTGGCCACAATGGCACCTGCCGTCACCCGCGATCCATTGGGCAACGCAGCGAGGGTAAGGGCCTCGTCCACGGCGTTGACCGCGGCCACCATGCCGGGCGGTGCGCTGAACAAGCCATCGACAGTCGCCGCCAGATTGACCCGGCCATGCACCGGCGCCAGCGCCGCCAGTCCCGATGATGGCTGGGGCCCAACCTGCGCTGCTGCCAGCGCGGCCGCCAGCGCGGCAGCCGCATCATCCTCGGCAACGTCGCCGGGTTCAAGTTGCGCGACGATCAGTTCGGCAAGGCCTGTTGCGGCGGCTTCGGCGAGATCGGCAGCGCCCAGAACATGACCCTTGGGCAGCCGCCGGCGGCCGATCTGTTGCCCGTGCGCCAGCAGGCACCCTGCGGCCTGCGCCAGCGGTACCGGCCCGAATTTCATGCCACCAAGGCGCTTCGCCACGCCGCGGTCATCTGCGCGGCGATGGAGAGCGCGATTTCGGCGGGGCCGGTGGCGCCGATGGCCAGGCCCGCCGGGCCGTGAATGCGGGCCAGTTCGGTCGTGCCAAAACCCTGCGCGGCCAGCCGTTCCAGCCGGCCGGCATGATTTTTCCGGCTGCCCAGCGCGGCGATATAATAGGCCGGCGATTCCAGCGCCGCGGCCAGCGCCACATCATCGATCTTGGGATCATGGGTGAGCGCCACAACGGCAGAGGCCGGATTGAGCGCGCCGGCCAGGGCCTCATCCGGCCAACGGCGATCCAGTTCCAGCCCGCCGAAGCGCGCATCGGCGGCAAACAACCCGCGCGGATCGATCACGGCCGGTACCACGCCCAGCGCATTGGCCAGTGGCACCAGCGCCTGCGCGATGTGCACGGCGCCGATGATGAACAGCCGGCGCGGCGGCGGATAGCGGCGCACGAACGGGCCGCCGTCGCCCGATCCGGCGCGTCCGGTGGCGGGATCACTGCTGATCGCCGCCATGCGCCCGGCAGCGGTGGCGGCCAGCACATCGGCCAACAGCGGCGGTGGCAGTGCATCATCGGCCAGGCGCTGCACCAGGATGGCAATGCGACCGCCGCAGGCCAGGCCCGCCGTCCACGCCACCGTGTCGGCCACGCCATAATCCAGCACGGCGTGGCCGGCCTGCGCCGCGATCATATCTTGTGCGGCCAGGATCACATCGGCTTCGACACAGCCGCCCGACACGCTGCCGGCGAACAGGCCATCAGCCCGGATGGCGAGATGGCTGCCCTCGCGGCGCGGTGCTGATCCCCAGGTGGTGATGACGGTGGCAATCGCCACGCCGTGGCCGGCCTGTGCCCATGCCAGCGCGGTGGCCAGAGTGGTCAGATCCTCGTCGCGGCCAACGCTTGTGAGATCCGCATTCTGGTTCACATTCCGGACCATTGCCAGACCAGGAAGAGCAGGGTGACGACGATAAGGCCGGTGCCCCAGACCATTGCCGACAGGCCACCGGGCACCGGTTCCGTTTCGGCGGCTGCGGCCTGATCGGAAGCAGCCGCCAGGGCCACGATATCGACGTGCGGGGCCTCCACTTCGGCCTTCAGCTTGGTGAAGAAGGCTTCGGCATATTGCTTTGCGGCCCCTTCCACCAGTCGCGCGCCAAGCTGGGCCAGCTTGCCGCCCACCTGAGCCTTCACGACATAATCCAGTTGCGTCTTGGCCGGGCCCAATTCGGTTAGCACGACATCGGCGCTGCCCTTGGCAAAACCGGCGACTCCGCCCTTGCCTTCGCCCACCAGACGATAGCTTTCTGGTGCAACAATATCTTCCAGCCGCACGGTTCCGGCAAAGCGCGCCCGCACCGGGCCAACCTTGGCCTGCATGATGCCATCGAACTCCGGCACGTCGGCTTCGGTGCGAGTCAAACGCTCGACACCGTCGATGCAGCGGGCCAACACATCGGGATCGTTGAGCGCCGCCCACAAAATATGGCGCGGGCTGGCGATTTCCACCGATCCTGCAAGGTCCATAAAGTCTCTTTCCAGTTCAAGGCCGTGGGGCTGCGACCATTGTCTTTCGATGCCAGTTTTGCATCACAAGTCAATCATGGGCCGAAAAGCATCATTGCGATTTAAAAACTTTCCGTTAATAATCCGATGTGGTTGAGTTTGCTGTGGGGTGTGCGACGTGCGTTGTAGGGTTTGGGGGATTTGATGACGAGCGCCGAAGAAGCGACACAGCTTGCCGCTGATGAAGTGATCGTGCGTGGCACGATGAAGTGGTTCGACCCTGTTCGGGGTTATGGTTTCATGGTTCCATCGGCGGGCGATGGCACGGATGTGCTGGTGCATTTCAGCCTGGTGCGCGAACTGGGTCGCCGCACCTTGCCGGAAGGCGCAACGCTCACCTGCATCGTGGTCGCACGCGATCGCGGCCGCCAGGCGCGCCGCATTATCGATCTCGATCTCACCACCGCCGTGGGACCGGATCCGGAAACCGCCGCCGCCCGCGCGGCTGATCGCGTCAATCCGCAGGCCATGCTGGCCGCCGCCGGGCCGTTCGAACCGGCGCTGGTCAAGTGGTTCAACCGGCTGAAAGGCTATGGTTTCGTGGTGCGGCCGGGCGAGACCGAAGATATTTTCATCCACATGGAAACCGTGCGTCGGGCCGGGCTGGCCGAATTGCAGCCGGGCCAGGCGTTGGAAGTGCGGGTGGCACCCGGGCACAAGGGTCCCTTGGCGGTTGCGGCACAACCGGCTAATACGCCGGAGTGATGAACCCAGCACGATCCGCCGCCGTCCTGTTCAGTCTTGCCCTGCTGGTGCCCTTGGCGCCAGCGGGTGCCGCGACCTGCCCCAACAGCGGCTTGCGCACATCCAAAGTGTCGTTTGAAACCGCCAAGGGCCGTTTCACCTACAAGATCGAGATTGCGGCATCGGCGCAAGAGCAGGCGTGCGGCATGATGTTCCGCGATTCCATGGCGCCGGGCGTCGGCATGGCCTTTCCGATGCAACCGCCGCGCGCCACCGGTTTCTGGATGGAAAACACGCCGCTGCCGCTGGACATCATCTATGTCTCGCCGGCGGGGCGGGTGCTGAACGTACGGCGCGGCACGCCTTATTCGCGCGAAGTGCTCAACTCGGCCGGTATTACGGCGGATGTGATCGAACTTGTGGCCGGTGAGGCGGAACGGATCGGGCTGAAGCCGGGCGACCGCGTGCGTCGTTAATCAGGATAGTCGGGTCGATCAGCGCGCGTCGGGATCGAGCAGGCGCTGCCACCAGGCCTGAGCCTTGACCTGAGTGCCGCGGTGCATTTCCATCTGCCAGTGCGGCAGGCTGCTCGGCGCCACTTCCCGGCCCTGATCATCCACCACCAGGATGGCAATATTGCCAGCGCGATCGCGCCGCGCCGCCAGTGAATGGCTGCTGCCATCAAGCACGAATTCATGGCCGCCATCGGCCATCAGATCGAGCAGGGAGGACGGAGTGGCCATCCAGCCAGGCCCCACGATGCGATCGAGCACCGTACCAGCCGGGGTGGCAACAGCCTTCAACGCAGAAACAATGTAACGAGCCATATCGGCACCGTAACAGATTATTGTTGCGGCGCGACTTCTATGTTTCGCGGGTTCGCAATGGGGAACGGCAATCGCGGCAAACGCCCGGTTCGACGTCTGCCCAGATCCTCGTTGTCCGCGTCAGCGGCGGAAGAAACGCCGCTGGTTCATCGGCATGGGCGTGGTCTTCTCGCGGAAGACGATGCGGCCCTTGTCGAGATCATAAGGCGTCATTTCAACATGCACCCGGTCGCCCACGATCGAACGGATGCGGTTCTTGCGCATCTTGCCGGCGGTGTAGGCGATGATCTCGTGCTCGTTTTCCAGCTTCACGCGGAAACGCCCGTCGGGCAGGATTTCGGTGATTTCACCTTCAATCCGAATGATTTCCTCTTTCGGCATGTTACGCCTGATATCCGCTGGTAAAGTGCATGTATGATCCTGAATTGAGCGCGCCGCCTGTGGCTTTCCACGGCGACCGGCCTGCCCAATGGCCCGAACACATGAAAAATGCAAGCCTTCCCCCTTGGCAAGCCGGGTGGTTGCAAGGCAGGTGTGCTCATAACTCAACAGGGGAAGAACCATGAAAAGCAGAGCCGCTGTCGCCTTTGCGCCCAACACGCCGCTGGAAATCGTCGAGGTCGATCTGGAAGGCCCCCGCGCCGGCGAAGTGCTGGTGGAAATCATGGCCACCGGGATTTGCCACACCGATGCCTACACGCTGGAAGGCAAGGATAGCGAAGGCATTTTCCCGTCGATTCTGGGCCATGAAGGCGCCGGGATCGTGCGCGAAGTGGGCGCCGGCGTGACCAGCGTGGCACCGGGCGATCATGTCATCCCGCTCTACACGCCCGAATGCCGGCAGTGCAAAAGCTGCCTTTCCGGCAAGACCAACCTGTGCACCGCGATCCGCGCCACGCAAGGCAAGGGGCTGATGCCCGATGGCACGACGCGGTTCAGCTACAAGGGCCAACCCATCTTCCACTACATGGGCTGTTCGACCTTTTCGAATTTCACCGTGCTGCCCGAAATTGCTGTGGCGAAAATCCGCACCGACGCGCCGTTCGACAAGGCCTGCTACATCGGCTGCGGCGTCACCACTGGCGTGGGCGCGGTGGTGAACACGGCCAAGGTGGAGCCCGGCGCGCGCTGCATCGTTTTTGGCCTGGGCGGCATCGGCCTGAACGTCATCCAGGGTCTGCGGCTGGTCGGCGCGGATCAGATCGTGGGCGTGGACATCAACCCGGATCGCGAAACCTGGGGCCGCCAGTTCGGAATGACCGATTTCGTCAATCCCAAGGACGTTTCGGGTGAT
>NZ_JANPML010000087.1:0-3790 GCF_031422795.1 Sandarakinorhabdus sp. | reverse complement strand
CGAGTCGACCCTCTCCCGCAAGGGGAGAGGGGAGGAAACGGGCACACCTGAAAACGAAAGTGGGTACAAGGCCTCAGGCCCTGCCCGCCGGAGGCCCTGTTACTTCCGCCTCACCCTCAGCCGCCGAATCTCGATTTTCGGGCAGCGATCCATAACCACCTGCAGCCCCGCTGCTTCGGCGCGGGCGGCGGCCACAAAGTCGATCACGCCCAGTTGCGTCCAGACGGCGCGCGCACCCACGGCGATGGCGTCGTCCACCACTTGCCCTACGAATTCGCTGCGGCGGAACACGTCGACCATGTCGATGGGCTCATCAATGTCGGCCAGTGTCGCCACCACGGTCTGGCCGTGGATCACTTGCCTGGCCAGCTGCGGGTTGACGGGGATGACATGGTAGCCGTGGCCAAGCAGCATGGCCATCACCTCGTTGGCGGCGCGATCAGGCCGATCGCTGGCGCCGACAAGGGCGATGGTGCGCGTCTGTTCCAGCAGGCGGGCGATATCGGCGTCGGCGGTGAGCATGGTCACAGCCCGACCGTAATGATGATGCCGCGCGCGATCTCGTCGAAAATGGCCGCTGTCTCACCGGCGACGGGCTGGGCGGTTTCGGAAGCGGTCCGCACGTCCATCTGCAGCGGGATGCGGCCCAGGAAGGGCACGCCCATGGCCCCGGCCTCGGCTTCGGCGCCGCCGTGGCCGAACGGATCGGAGACGTGGCCGCAGTTGGGGCAGCAATAGCCGGCCATATTCTCGACAACGCCGAGCACGCGCACATTGACTTCGCCGAACATGGCGACGGCGCGGCGGGCATCGATAAGGGCGAGATCCTGTGGGGTGGAGACGATGAGCGCACCATCGGGCTTCAGTTTCTGTGCCAGGGTGAGCTGCACATCGCCGGTGCCGGGCGGCAGATCGATGACCAGCACGTCGAGCGCGCCCCAATCGCATTGTTCGACCATCTGGACGAGCGCCGAGGACGCCATCGGCCCGCGCCAGACGATCGCCTTGTTGGGGTCGGTCATCATGCCCATCGAAAGCGCCTTGATGCCGTGGCGCACTTCGGGCTGCAGTTTGTCGTTCTCCACCCGGGCGCGGCCTTCGATGCCGAGCAGCGTGGGGACCGACGGGCCATAGATATCGGCGTCAAGCAGGCCGACCGATTGCCCGGCGCGGGCCAGCGCAAAGGCCAGATTGGCGGCCACGGTGGATTTGCCGACGCCGCCTTTGCCGCTGGCCACGGCGACCAATTTGCGGATGCCGGGCACGGTGCTGGATTTGGGCGCTGCCGTGGGCGTGGCGGCGCGATCGGCGGTGAGGATGATGCGCGCGACGCTCACGCCGGGCACGCGTTTCACGGCGGCTTCAACCGCGGCCTGCAGGCGCTCAGCCGCTGTCTTGTCGAGGCCGTCCACCGCCAGCACCAGGCCCACGGTGCCATCAGGTTTCACCACCACGCCGGCGGCGCGGCCGGTTTCCACCACTGTGCCGCCGCCAGCCGGATCGGCCACCGCGGCCAGCGCGGTCATCACATCATCCTTCACGGCCATCAGCCTGTTCTTCCTTGCAGTCGAAGCCATAACCGCAGACAAATGTCGCCGCAGTGCCGCATGGTCTCGCAATCCACGTTCGGCGTCCGTATATAGATGTTTCAACGTCTTTCGATAAGGTCTCATCCAGTCCATGCCGTGGCAGAACAATGGTGAAGGTGGCGGCGATCGCCCGTCCGGTGCCGATGATGGAGAGCCGTCGGCCGAAACGCCGGCCAAGAAGCCTGAAAACCGGCCCGTGAATCCATGGGGCGAAGGCCCGCCGCGTCGCCCGATGGGCAAGCCCGGCCCGGGTCGCGGCGGCGATTTCGATGATCTGATCCGGCGCAGCCAGGAACGGTTGAAAACCCAGTTCGGCGGCGGCAATGGCGGCGGCGGTTTCGATATCGGCGATGGCCGCTGGCTGATGTGGGCTGGCGGCGCGATCGTGGCGGCCTGGGTGGTGTTGTCCAGCTTTTACTCGGTGGATGCCCAATCCGCCGCGGTGGTGCAGCGCTTTGGCGCCTATGTTGGTACCACGGGGCCGGGCGTGCATTTCAAATTGCCGTGGCCGATCGATGCGGTGGAATTGCGCAAGGTTGAACAGATCAACATCATCGATATCTCGTCGAGCGAAGGCGCCAACGAGAATCTGATGCTCACCGGCGATCAGAACATCATCAACCTCGCCTACACGGTGCGCTGGAAGATCCGGAATCCGGAAAACTTCCTGTATGAATTGTCCGATCCGGAAAAGACCGTGCGCGAAGTGGCCGAATCGGCGATGCGCGCCGAAATCAGCCGCGCCTCGCTGAACGACGCGCTGGGGCCGCAGCGCGCCCAGATCGCCGATCGGGTGCGCGAACGCATGGAGGAACTGCTCGATTCCTATCGCAGCGGTGTCGAAGTGCGCGGCGTGGATATCAAGCAGGCCGATCCGCCCGCCGCCATCGATGGTTCCTTCAAGGATGTTTCCGCCGCCCAGCAGGACGCGCAGCAATATCTGAACCGGGCGCGCACCTATGCCCAGGCGCTGGTCGCCAAGGCGCAGGGCGATGCGGCCGGGTTTGATGCGGTTTATGCCCAGTATCGCCTGGCTCCGGAAGTGACGCGCAAGCGCATGTATCTGGAAACCATGGAAAAGGTGCTGGCCAAGGTGGAAAAGACCGTGGTGGATGCGCCCGGCGTTGCGCCCTATCTGCCGCTGCCCGAAGTGCGCCGCCGTGCGGCCATCGTGCCGGCCGAACCGGCCCCGGCACGGTAAGGGAAAGGATCAACACGATGGCTACCTTGACCCGCAATCCTGCCATCTTGGCCGGCCTGGGCTTTGCCCTGGTCGTGCTGGCGATGAGCAGTTTCTATACCGTTCCCGAAACCCAGCAGGCCGTGGTGCTGCGCCTGGGCAAGCCGGAGCGGATCGTGAACGAGTATGATCCCAAGGCGAAGCTGGGTGAAACCGGCGCCGGCCTGACGATGAAGGTGCCCTTCATCGAGGATGTGCGCTTTATCGATAAACGCATCATGGATCTCGATATCGATGCGCAGACGGTGCTTTCCACCGATCAGCTGCGGCTGGTGGTGGATGCTTTTGCGCGGTTCCGCATCGTCAATCCGCAGCGCATGGTGGAAACCGTGGGCACCGAACAGAATGCCGCCGACGCGTTGAAGCGCATTCTGGCGTCGAAACTGCGCAACGAACTGGGCAAGCAGCCGTTTGCCGCACTGCTGTCGCCGGAACGCGGCCAATTGATGGATGAAATCCAGTCCACCGTGAACAGCCAGGCCAAGCAATATGGCGCCGAGATCGTGGACGTGCGCATCAAGCGCGCCGATCTGCCATCGGGCCCGCCGCTGGAAGCCGCCTATGCCCGCATGGCTTCGGCCCGCCAGCAGGAAGCTGCGACCATCCGTGCCCAGGGCAACAAGCAGGCGCAATTGGTGCAAGCCGAAGCCGATGCCAGCGCGGCGCGGATCTATGCCGATAGTTTTGGTAAGGATCCGGAGTTCTACGCTTTTTATCGCGCCATGCAGGCCTATCGTACGACCTTTGAAGACGGCACTGCCACCGTGATTCTGGGGCCGAACAACGAGTTCCTGCGCGAATTCGAAGGCCGCAAGGGTAACCGTTGAGCTGTTGGCGCTGAACCGCTGGTGTTGAACCATCCATCCTTGTTCATGCACGGTTAGGCGTGTTGCTTGCATAGACCACACGGGCTCATCAGCAACCGCATCGCAACCAGAAAGACAGACATGACGTCAAAGAT
>NZ_JANPML010000086.1:0-3096 GCF_031422795.1 Sandarakinorhabdus sp. | reverse complement strand
TGATCGAATTGCAGGTGGGCATTGATGGCCTGGTCATCGCCCAGTCCCGCGAAGCCAATTTTCCGTCGCTTACCGAACGTGATGTCTATCTGGCGCTGGCCGCCAATCCGTTTGGCAAGGGCCCCAACACCGCCCGCACCTGGAAAGACGTGAACCCGGCACTGCCCGATATCCGCATCGAAGTGATCGGCCCGCCGCCGACCAGCGGCACGCGTGACAGCTTCAACGAGCTGTACATGCTCAAGGGCTGCAACACCGAACCGGCGATGCAGGCCCTGAAAAAAAGCGACGAGACCGCCCACAAGCAGATCTGCGAAAAGGTGCGCGAAGACGGCGCCTATGTCGAAGGCGGCGAGAACGACAATCTGATCGTGCAGAAAGTTTCAGCCAATCCGCAGGCGCTGGGCGTGTTCGGCTTTTCCTTCATGGAAGAAAATGCCGATCGCGTGAAGGATGTGCCGCTGGCCGGCGTCACCGCCACCTATGACAATATCGCCAGCGGCAAGTTTCCCGCTTCGCGCCCGCTCTATCTTTATGTGAAGGTGCAGCATGTACCGGCGGTGCGCGGCATGCGTGAATTCCTGTTGGAATATGCGCGGGAATCAACCTGGGGCCGCAAGGGATATCTGGCGCGCAAGGGGCTGGTGGCTGCACCCGATGCCATTCGCCGCGCCGGTGAAGCCACAGCTGTCAATCTGACGGCGATGGATGTGAGCGCGCTGCAATGATGCTGCTGATCGCCTTTGCCATGGTGCTTGGTCTGGCGGGCCTGGCCTATCTGGCTGGCCGCGCCCGCGGGGTCGCCATGGTAACAGCGGCGGCAGGCCGCAAGGGCGCCGTGCATTCGCGCCCGGTGTATCACGGCGCCTATGTTGCCGTGCTGGCGCTGGCACCGGCGCTGATCGTGCTGGCGGGCTGGAGCATCGTGGGCGAAGGCGTCATCGAAGGGCAGGTGCTCGGCAGCCTGTCTGGCGCGGAACGCCCGGCCCCCGGCAACGACAGCGAAGCGCTGATGAACGAGGTGCGCGGCCTGGTGAACGGCGATCTGCCACAAGCCTTCAACCCGCTGGCCCCCCGGTTGGCGCCGGTCTACGCTGCGGCGCGCAGCAACGGCGATCTGTTGGCGGGTGCCATGGCGGTGGCCTTGCTGGCCATGGGCGGGCTGTGGGGCTGGTCGCAGCTGCGGCCGGATTTCCGGGCCCGCAACCGTGTCGAAGGCCAGCTGCGCGCGGTGCTGCTCATTGCCTCGGTTGTCGCCATCCTCACCACTTTCGGCATCGTGCTGTCGCTGATCTTTGAATCGATCCGTTTCTTCCAGCTGGTATCGCCGGTCGAGTTTCTCACCGGCTTGCAGTGGAGCCCGCAGACGGCGATCCGCGCCGATCAGGTTGGCTCCACCGGCGCGTTTGGCGCGGTGCCCCTGTTCTGGGGCACGATCTTCATCGGCGCCATTATCGCCATGGCCGTGGCGATCCCGCTGGGCCTGATGTCGGCCATCTATCTCACGCAATATGCCCCGCCGCGCCTGCGCACCTGGATGAAGCCGGTGCTGGAACTGCTCGCCGGGGTGCCCACCGTGGTCTACGGCTTCTTTGCGGCACTCACCGTGGCGCCGCTGGTGCGCGATCTCGCCGTGGCCTTGGGCATGACCAACCCTTCGGCCGATAGTGCGCTGGCCGCCGGCCTGGTGATGGGCGTGATGATCATCCCGTTCGTCTCGTCGATGGCGGATGACAGCCTGGCTGCCGTGCCGAGCGCCATGCGCGATGGCAGCCTCGCCATGGGCGCCACCCTGTCGGAAACCGTCAAGAAGGTGATGGTGCCCGCGGCATTGCCCGGCATCATGGGCGGCGTGCTGCTGGCCGTGAGCCGCGCCATCGGCGAAACGATGATCGTGGTGATGGCCGCTGGCCTTGCCGCCAATCTCACCGCCAATCCGTTCAGCAGCGTCACCACTGTCACCACCCAGATCGTCGCGCTGCTCACGGGCGACCAGGAATTCGACAGCGCCAAGACGCTTTCGGCCTTTGCGCTGGGGCTGGTGCTGTTCGTGATGACGCTGATCCTCAACATTTACGCGCTTGCCGTAGTGAAGCGCTATCGCGAGGCGTACGAGTGATGGCGACCACTGCCGCTGGCCTTGCTCCTGCTGTGTCCATTGGTGAGCGTCAGCCCACCGACTGGACGACGCCGGCCATGCAGTCCCGCATCGCCGCGCGCTACCGTGCCGAACGCAATTTCCGCCGTCTGGGTGCGGCGTCGCTGGTGATCGCCGCCAGCTTCCTCGCCTTCCTGCTGTTCAGCATCGTGCGCGACGGCTGGACCGGGTTCCAGCGCACCGAAGCCCGCATCGAAGTGCAATATGATGCCGCCACGTTGGGCATCGATCCAGCGGCCGTAGCCGGCAGCCAGGGCCAATCGTTGCTGGCCCGCGCCGATTATCAGGCGCTGCTGCTCAAGACCGCCAAGCAACTGGGCCCGGCCGATGACGCGCTGTCGGATGCGGCATGGCTTGAACTGCGCAAGGCGCTGGTGGCCGATCCGTCCCTGCTGGGCCAGAAAATCACATTGTGGGTGCCGGTGCGATCGTCGGTCGATCTGCTGGCCAAGGGCAAGTTTGACTTGGCGGCGCCAGCGGAAAGCCGCGGCGTATCGGATCGCGAAGTTTCCGATTGGCGCTGGCTCGACCGTGAAGGCCGGCTGCGCACCGGCTTCAACACGACTTTCCTGTTCGGCGCCGATTCTACCGAACCGGAACTGGCCGGCATTGGCGGCGCGGCGCTGGGCTCGTTGCTCACCCTGATGGTCACCATCGCTATTGCCTTCCCGCTGGGCGTGTTCTCGGCCGTGTGGCTGGAAGAATTCGCGCCAAAGGGCCGCCTGGCCGACATCATCGAGCTGTCGATCAACAATCTGGCCGCCGTGCCATCGATCATCTTCGGCCTGCTCGGCCTCGCCTTCTTCCTCAATTTCGCCGGGCTGCCGCGATCGGCGCCGCTGGTGGGCGGCATCACGCTGGCGCTGATGATCATGCCGGTGATCGTGATCGCGTCGCGGGTGGCCATCAAATCCGTGCCGCCGTCGATCCGCGATGCG
>NZ_JANPML010000085.1:0-1522 GCF_031422795.1 Sandarakinorhabdus sp. | reverse complement strand
CAAGGTGGCCGTGAGCGGTTCCGACAACGTCAACATCCGCACCGGCAACAGCTTCGCCGTGGTCGCCACGGGCGAACAGGATGATCTGGATCGGCTTGAGATCAAGGTTGAAGGCGGTCAGCTGAGCATCGGCCGCAAGTCTGGCAATTGGCGCTGGGGCGGCAAGAATGTTGTGGTGTCGGTGACCATGCCGGCATTGCGTGGCCTGGCGCTGGCGGGCTCTTCCGATGTGACTGCCGACAAGGGTGCCGCCGACGTGTTCGACGCCAAGTTGAGCGGTTCCGGCGACATGTCCGTGGCTAGTCTCGACGCCAAGACGGCCAACATCAGCGTTTCGGGTTCGGGCAATGTCACGATGGCCGGCCGCTGCGGCGCCCAGAATATCAGCATCGCCGGCAGCGGCGATGTCGATCTGTCGCGCCTTGCCTGTGTCAATTCGTCGATCCGCATTGCCGGTTCGGGCAATGTCATGGCGCGGGCCAGTGGCGACGCCTCCATCCGCATTGCCGGTTCCGGTGACGTTGTCGTCACGGGCGGCGCCAAATGCGTGAAGAAGATCGCCGGCAGCGGCGACGTGCGCTGCAGCTGATCAACCCTGCCAGTGGCTCAACACAGCTGACAGCTCGGGCCGGGGCCGCTCTTCCAGCGGCTTCGCCTGGGTGCCGATGAAGAAGAAGCCGGCGATGCGTTCCGGCGCGGCGCCGTCGAGCAAGGCCAGCACCTGCGCGTCGTACGCCGCCCAACCGGTGAGCCAATTGGCGACAAAACCATGGGCGTGGGCAGCCAGACAGAGATTCTGGCAGACCGCACCCACCGAAAGCTCCTGTTCCCACGGCGGAATATGGCTGGGTTTGGGGCTGGCGATCACCACCACCAGGCACGGCGCGTTGGCGGCGAACTGCTGCACGGCCTCCACTTCCAGCCGGCCTGCCTCGGGCTTGGCAGCGGTATAAATGCCCAGCAGCGCCTCTGCAAAGGCGGCGCGATTTTCGATCACCACGAATCGCCAGGGATTGAGCTTGCCATGATCGGGCACGCGCGCCGCTGCTGCAATCATGGCCTGCAACTTGCCGGCATCGGGGCCGGGCGCCAGCATGTCGCGCGCCTTGCCGGAACGGCGGGTGGCGAGCAGCGCGGCGGTGCTGGTGGAATCGTTGAAACTGTCCATGGTGCGCGGCTCTACCGGCGTGTCCGGGCTTTGCCAATGCGGCGGCTTTGCCAGGACAGAATCATTGCGCCGCCTTTTCCACCACGCCGCCCTTCATCACGAAGGCAATTTGGGCAACGATGCCCAGTTCCTGCACCGGATCGCCCGGCACCGCCACCAGATCGGCGAGCAGGCCCGGCGCGATGCGGCCCCGGTCGGTCAGGCCGAAATATCGCGCATTGCCGGCTGTGGCTGCCGTGAGCACCGCCGCGCTGCTCATGCCGGCCTGGGCCATCAACAGCATTTCGCGGGCATTTGTGCCGTGGGCATAAACGCCAACATCGCCGCCCATGCAGATCGGCACGCCGGCCTTCA
>NZ_JANPML010000084.1:0-7875 GCF_031422795.1 Sandarakinorhabdus sp. | reverse complement strand
GAGCTGGTTCCGCTGGCGGCAGGCACCCACGGGGCAGGAGGCGATGCACGCCGGGCTGAACCGGCCCGACAACCAGCCAGCAGCGGCGTGGCCGGAAGTGGCGGCGCTCAGTGCCGGGCTGGCCACGCTGGGCCCGCTGCCGAAGCGCGGCCGCAGCGATGTGGCGCTGATGTTCGATTATGACAGCATGTGGGCGGTGCAGAGCCAGCCGCAGGGCCGCGATCAGGATGCGCTGGCCACGGCGATGGCCTGGCACACGGCGGCGCGGCGACTGGGTTTGAGCGTTGATATCGTGGCGCCCGATGCCGATTTCAGTGGTTACGCACTGCTGCTGCTGCCGGGGCAGATTGTGCTGGATGCAGCGTTGGCGCAGCGCCTTGCCAGCAGCGGCGCGACTGTGTTGGCCGGCCCGCGCACCGGTTCCAAAACGCGGGATTTCGCCATTCCGGCCACTCTGCCGCCTGATGGATTGCAGGCGCTGATCGACGTGACGGTGGCGCGGGTGGAAAGCCTGCCGCCCGGAATCGTGCTGTCAGTCGGCAATGGCGGGCAGGTGACGGGCTGGATGGAGGATGTCGAAGCCGGTGCTGCCGTTGAAACCCGCCTTGCCCTCGATGATGGCCGCGGCCTGTGGTTTGCCCACGATAAGGCGCATTATCTCGCCGGGCAGACCGATGATGGCCTGTTGCGCCGCGTTCTGACGGAAATTGCCGTTGCTGCCGGGCTGCATCCGCGCGATCTTGGCCCGGATGTGCGGGTCGAACGGCGCGGCACGCTGAATTTCCTGTTCAATTATGGCCCGCAGGCCGTTGCGATTGAAGAACGCGTAGTGATCGGAAGCAAATTGGTGCCGCCCGCTGGCGTCGCCATCTGGAAGGATGAAGCCCCATGACGACCCTTGCTGCAAAGATTGGCGCTCTGGCGCAAACCGCTGCGCTGCCTGATCCTGGCCCGATTGCCGACGGCGAGGCGCGTTTTGTCGTCGAGCATTTCGCGCTCACCGCCAACAATGTCACTTATGCCGTGCACGGTGAGGATTTCGCCTATTGGCGCTTCTTCCCCGCGCCTGAGGGCCTTGGCATCGTGCCGGTGTGGGGCTTCGCCCAAGTCAGCGAAAGCAAGGCCGACGGCATCAGCGTTGGCCAGCGCTTCTTTGGCTATTGGCCGATGGGTGCGCAGGCGGTGATGACCCCAGTGCAGGTATCGGCGCATGGGTTCACCGATGGCGTTGCCCACCGCGCCGGGCTGCCGCCGTTCTACAACCGTTACAACCCGGCCAGCGCCGAATGGGGCGATGAGGCGCTGCAGTGCCTGTTCCGCCCGCTTTATGCCACCAGCTTCCTGATCGATTGCCTGGTGGCGACCAGCCCGGTGGATACGCTGGTGCTGTCGTCGGCCTCGTCCAAGACGGCGATGGGCGTGGCGCAAGCGGCCAAGGGCCGGAGCCAAGTGGTTGGCCTCACGTCGGCCGCCAATCGCGATTTCTGCGTCAAGACCGGCTATTACGATCAAGTGCTTAGCTATGACGAAGTCGGCCAGATCGCTGGCGACGCCATCGCCTTCATCGATATCGCTGGCCATGGCGGCGTGCGTGCCGATGTTCACACGCTGCTGGGTGACCGGCTGAAGGAAACCCATGTCGTGGGCGACACCCATTGGCAGGTGCCCAATGTCGCCGCGCTGCCCGGCCCGGTGCCGCAGATGTTCTTTGCGCCGACCGTGGCGCAGGGCCGTGTTGCCGAATGGGGCCCGGCTGGCTTTGAACAGCGGCTGGGGGCCGGCTGGGTGCGCTTTGCGGCCACGCTGGGCTGGCTGCGGGTGGAGCGCGTAACCGGCGATGCTGCGGTTGCCAAGGCCTGGGCCGAACTGGTGAACGGGCGCATCGATCCGGCGGTTGGCCTGATCGCCAGCCTGTGAATTATTCAGCCTGCTGAAAGCGATGGCGTGCCAAAAGCGCTGTCAGCACGGCTGCATGGACAAAGTGTCACAATCCCAGCGCGGGCGAGTGGGCGTATGGAGCCGCGCAACCGGTTGATCCATACATCAGACGGGCGATTTTTGGTTGAGCGGCGCACGGTGCGCCGACGCAAGGAGAGACAAATGAAGCTTCTGGGTTTTGTTGCTGCTGCCCTGGTGATTGCTGCTCCGGCGGCTGCCAAGGAAATCACCGTCAAGATGCTGAACAAGGGCAAGGAAGGCGCCATGGTTTTCGAACCGGCGTTCGTCAAGGCTGCCCCGGGTGACACCGTGAAGTTCGTGGCCACCAATCCGGGCCACAACGCCCAGACCATCGCCGGCCTGCTGCCGGCCGGCGAAGCCGAGCAGAAGGGCGCGATGGGCAAGGATTTCGTGTTCAAGGCCGGCAAGCCGGGCGTTTATGGCATCAAGTGCCTGCCGCACTTCTCCATGGGCATGGTTGCCCTGGTGCAGGTCGGCAACGGCCCTTCGGCCAACCTCGCTGCCGCCAAGGCCGTGAAGCTTTCGCCGCTCGCCACCAAGCGCATGACCGCCTATCTGGCGCAGGCCAAGTAATCGGATTTCTCCGATACTGAAGCGGCCGGGGTGGCGACACCCCGGCCGTTTTCGTTTGCTACAGACCAGCGGCCTTCAGCATCGCCGAACCGCCGGCTTCGGCATCGTCGCTGCCGCTGCGGAAGAAGGCGAACAATTCGCGTGCCGTGCCTGGCCCCGATGCTGCGATCACCGCCGGGGCGCGTGCCGAAAATTCCGCCGCATCCACCAGCACATCCAGTTGGCCCTTGTGCGCGCACAGGCGGATTACATCGCCATCACGCACGCGCGCCAAAGGGCCGCCAGCCATGACTTCCGGGCAGACGTGAATGGCGGCCGGCACCTTGCCCGACGCGCCCGACATGCGGCCATCGGTGACCAGCGCCACCTTGAAGCCGCGGTCTTGCAGCACGCCCAATGCCGGGGTCAGCTTGTGCAGTTCGGGCATGCCGTTGGCCTGCGGGCCTTGGCCGCGCACCACCACCACGACATCGCGGCTCAACTCGCCGGCCTTGAAGGCGGCCTGCACCGATTCCTGGTCTTCAAACACGCGGGCCGGGGCCTCGATGGTCCAGCGTTCTTCATCCACCGCGCTGGTCTTGAAGATGGCGCGGCCCAGATTGCCCTTCACCAGCCGCATGCCGCCATCGGCGCGGAACGGGGTGGAAACGGCGCGCAGGATGGTCTCATCCCGGCTGGCCGGCACGTCCTGCCAGCTCAATTTGTCGTCGGCCATCACCGGATCGCGGGCGAAATCGGCCAGGCTCTGCCCGCCGGCCGTGATGATATCGCCGTGCAGCAGCCCAGCTTCGAGCAGGGTGCGGATGGTGAACGCCATGCCGCCGGCCGCATGAAACTGGTTCACATCCGCCGCGCCGCCGGGATAGACGCGGGCAATCAGCGGCACTGCGCCTGACAATTCGTCGAAATCCTGCCAGTCGATGCTGATGCCGGCTGCGCGCGCGATGGCCGGCAAATGGATGGCGTGATTGGTGGAACCGCCGGTGGCCAGCAGGCCAACCACGGCGTTGACGATGGCGCGTTCGTCCACGCACTGGCCCAGCGGGCGCTCGTCGGGCTGATTCAGCGCGATGCCGGCCAGCCGGTGCATGGCGGCGCGGTTCATGGCGTTGCGCAGGCCGGTGCCGGGATTGACGAAGGCGGCGCCGGGCACGTGCAGGCCCATCACTTCCATCATCATCTGGTTCGAATTGGCGGTGCCATAGAAGGTGCAGGTGCCGGGGCTGTGGTAGGACGCGCTTTCAGCCTCCAGCAGTTCGTCGCGGCTGGCCTTGCCTTCGGCCGCCAGCTGCCGGATGCGCTGCTTTTCCTTGTTGGGCAGGCCCGACGGCATTGGCCCGGCTGGCACGAACAGCATCGGCAGGTGGCCAAAGCGCAGTGCGCCAATCAACAGGCCGGGCACGATCTTGTCGCAGATGCCGAGCAAGGCGACGGCTTCGAACATCCCGTGGCTCAGCGCGACAGCCGTGGCCAGCGCAATCGCATCGCGGCTGAACAACGATAATTCCAAGCCGACCTGGCCTTGCGTCACGCCATCGCACATCGCCGGCACGCCGCCGGCCACCTGCGCCGTCGCGCCGACTTCGCGGGCAAACAGCTTCAACTGCGGCGGGTAGCTGCCATAGGGCTGATGCGCCGACAGCATGTCGTTGAAGGCGGTGACAAGCCCGATATTGATCCGCGTGCCGGCCTTGATGGTGGCCTGATCATCCAGTGCAGCAGCAAAGCCGTGGGCTAGGTTGGAGCAGGACAGGCGTTCCCGGCCCATGCCGTTTTCCCGCTCCTGCGCGATGAAATCGAGATAGCGACGCCGGCCGGGGCGGCTCTTCTCGATGATGCGGTCAGTGACGCGGGCGAGTGTGGGATGCAGATTCGTCATGGCTCCTCTATAGGGAGCATCGCCGCGCTTGGGCAGGGTGAACTGTTACGCCCGCAGCTTGAAAAGCGGTCGATCCGCCAAAATTTCGCGCGCGGCATTGTGGCCGGGCGCACCGGTGACGCCGCCACCGGGATGGGCGCCGCTGCCGCACAGATACAGGCCCTTTACCGGCATGCGGTGATCGCCGTGGCCCAGCACTGGGCGGGCGGCCCAGAGTTGATCAAGGCTGATGCGGCCATGGAAAATGTCGCCGCCGATCAGCCCGAATTTGCGTTCCAGATCGAGCGGGGAGTGGATCTGCCTCGCGATGATGCTGCGCTTGAAATTGGGGGCGTGCGCCGTAACGGTATCGACGATCAGATCGGCCACCTTATCGCGCACATCGTCCCAGCTTTGGCCGTCGGGCAGGTTTGGCGCGAACTGCTGGCAGAACAGGCTGGCGACATGGCCGCCCTCTGGCGCCAGCGTGTCGTCCATGGTGGAGGGGATCAGCATTTCCACGATTGGCCGGGCCGACCAGCCATAAGCCTTGGCACCGGTATAGGCGCGGTCCATGTAATCCAGCGACGGCGCGATGATGATGCCGGCACCGTGGTGCACGCCGGGGCCCTTGAGCACCGTGAAATCCGGCAGTTCCGACAACGCGACGTTCATGCGGAAGGTGCCGGAACCGCAGGCAAAGCCATCCATGGCGCGGGCAAAATCGACCGGCAGTTCGGATCGGTCAACCAGTTGGCGGAACAGCAGCGCCGGGCCGGCATTACTGGCGATGATCGGCGCTTCGAGCACGCGGCCATCTTCCAGGGTAACGCCGCAGGCTTTGCCGCCGACGATGTTCACGCGTGCCACCCGTTCTTCCAGCCCGATGGACACGCCCTTTTCGCACGCTGCCGCGGCCATCGCCTGGGTGATGCTGCCCATGCCGCCAATGGCATGGCCCCACGCGCCCTTGATGCCGTTTACCTGGCCAAACACATGGTGCAGCAGCACATAGGCCGAACCCGGCGTATCCGGGCTGGCGAAATGGCCGACGATGCTGTCAAACCCCAGCACCGCCTTGATCGGGTCGCTTTCGAACCAGCCATCAAGAAATTCGCGCGCCGATCGGGTGAACAGGGTGAACAGGTCACGCTGTTCTTCGCCGGAAAGCCCCAGCAACGGCCAGCCTTGTGCGGCCAGCGTTGCCATGCCCTTCAGCCCGCGCCCGGGCGGTGTTTTCAGCGCGAGGCGCCGCATCTGATCGGCCAGCACCTCCAGCCGCGCATCATAGGCGGGCAGGGCGGCAGCATCCTTGGCGGAAAACCTCGCCACTTCGGCTTCGGTCACGCCGGGGCCGACTTTCAGATAATCGCCATCGAGCGGCAGGAAATTGTTGAGCGGGCGGTTGACGATCTTCAGGCCGTGTTCGGCCAGATTCATGTCGCAGGCGACCTTGTCCTGCAGCAGCGACACGGTGTAGCTCGCCGTTGAATTGCGGAACCCCGGCGCGAACTCCTCGGTTACGCAGGCGCCGCCCACTATGCTGCGCGCTTCGCAGATGTGCACCTTCAGGCCCGCGCGGGCGAGATAGAAGGCCGTTACCAGCCCGTTGTGGCCCCCGCCGATGATGATTGCGTCATATTGCATGAATGACGACATGCCCGCGCACGGGCAGACGGTCAATTGGCAGTGACGCCAACCCAGCAGCAATGGCGCAAGGCGCTGATGGGGCTTGGCACTTGTTCTGCCTGTGCGCGTTGCGACGGGTTTTTGCTGCAGCCAATGCATGGTATTCTGCTGCTCTTGAGCAAAATCATGGCGGTCGAATCAATGCTGATTGCGAACCGCCGAGCGGTTTTGAGGCTGGCAGCCGCCGCCATGGCGGGTTTGGCAACGCGGGCATTTCCCACGGCACAGTCCGCTCAGGCGTTGCAGGTACAGCAGGTCGACAGTCTTGCGTTGCAGGTTGTCACCGACGCCGCAACCTTCGGCCCCTTTCTCGACGATCTGAATCTGCCTGGAATGATCGTCATCCGCGCCGGGAATGGCGGCCCAGCAAAGCAAACGCACATGCTTGCACAAGCAGTTGTTGGCGAATTTGGATTGTCGATCCTTGGCGACTCGCAGATCGGCAATCAACGTCGTCGTGTCATGGTCGATTTCGGCTATTCCAAAGAAGCGCTGGAAACCAACATGCGCCTGCTGGGAATTGATCCGCAAACGATCGATGCAGCGGTGCTCAGCCACGGCCACCTTGATCACTATGGCGGCTTCCCCGGATTGTTCGCCGGAAACTTCGGGGGCCGTTCTGCAAGTCAGCGCCGGGTGCCGCTGGTTGTGGGTGGTGAAGAAACCTTTTGCGAGCGCGTGGCCATGATCGGCAATCCTGCACCAATCATGGGCACGCTGGACCGTGCCGCGTTGGCCAGGGCAGGATTTGATGTCGTCATTCGCGAGTCGCCCGCAACCGTCGCGGATCATGCGTTCACGACCGGGAAGATCCCGCTCAACAGCTTTGAACGCGCCGCAATACCCACGAGGATGCGGCCTGGAATCGGTTGTAGCCGAACAGCGTTGAACCCGGCCAAAAGCGCTCTCGGCGAACTGCCCGACGATGCCGAGCACGAAATCGCAACCTGCTATGCCGTCAAAGACCTTGGCCTGGTGGTGATCGCATCATGCAGCCATCGCGGCGTCATCAACTCGGTCAGGCAGGCGCAGGCGGTATCCGGCATCGAAAAAGTGCATGCAGTAATTGGTGGATTTCACCTTGTACGGCCACGAACCGTGGATGAAGCCAAGCGAACAGTCGCAGAGTTTGCCGCGATCAATCCCAGTTACATCATCCCCATGCATTGCACGGGTGAGGTGTTCATCACCGAGGCGATGCGGGTTATGCCGCAGAAGATCGTGCGGTCCTATGTGGGATCGAAATTCGTCTTCACAGGATCGGCCTAGGCTTTTCTTGCGGGGCGGCCTGCGGGCCTTTGTCCGGGATGGCCCGGCGAAACCCGCCAAGGCTGCGGTAGCCCATGGCACACAAGTTGCAACCTGCGCCGCATCCGCTATGCCGGTAGGCAAGAAACAGGCGGGGAGGCCGGGGTTTTGGGCGGTTCAGAGGCGACAGGCGAAGACGTGATCGACCCCAAGCGGGATCGGCTGGTGATCGTGGCCAGCAGCCTCGGCACCGTGTTTGAATGGTATGATTTCTTCCTTTACGGCATCCTGGCCAGCCTGCTCGGCAAGCTGTTCTTTGCCACCGGCAACCCCACCACCGAGCTCCTTTTCAGCCTGTTCGCCTTTGCCATCGGCTTTTTCTTCCGGCCGCTGGGCGCGCTGCTGTTTGGCTGGTTTGGCGACAAGGTGGGGCGCAAATACACCTTCCTGATCACTATCAGCGTGATGGGCGGCGCGACGGCCTGCATCGGGCTGCTGCCCACATTCGAACAGGCCGGAATCGCGGCGCCAATCATGCTGCTGGTGCT